>NZ_BPRD01000065.1 GCF_022179745.1 Methylorubrum podarium | reverse complement strand
GCCCCGGTCTGGCTGCTCGGGGCCGGACGGGCCGGAGGAGGCCCGGACGCCACGCGCTTCGAACAGACGATGCGCCCCCTCCTCCGCCGCGCCGGCGCCGGTGACGGCTGCCGGTTCCTGCCCGTGGCCCTGCCCGCGCCGACGCGATCCGAGACGCACGCCGTCGCGGCGGGCCATCCGCTGGCCGGAACGGTGCGCCAGGGCATGCTCCTTCTCGCCGCCATCGAGGTGGCCGCCCAGGATCCCTTCGTCGCTTCCCTCGACAGCGGGCGGTTCGCCCGCGCGCTCGGCCTCGATCCCGAGATGCCCGTCACCCCCGACGAGCGGCGGCTCTGCGACCGGCTGCGCGACCTCGCCGACGCGCTGGAGGCGCTGGAGCAAGGCGGACCGGCTCCGGAGGAGATGGCGCGGGCGCCGCTCATGGAATCCTGGAGTTTTCTGAGCGGCCGGACGCGGGTGCTTGCCGGCGTCTCCTTCGGCCACCCGACCATCGCTTCCGGGCGCCCCACCCTCACCTCGGACGTCTTCGCCACGGACGGAAGAACTTGGGCGCGGACGCTGTCGCGCCTCTATCGCCTGGGGACACCGGCAGAGGCGACGCCGGCGGCGGGGCTCCAGTGAGCGCGCGCCCTCCCGCCCATCCCGACGCCATGGAGATAGCCTGACATGTCCCGACCCGCTTCCGGGCGCCGCGACGCCTGCCCGGCCGCTCCCGCGTGCCCGCCCGCCGCCAACGCCGCGCTGAGGCGCGCGCCCCCGATGCTCAGGCTGTGGCGGGTCGTGCCGCCGCAGTCCCTCGGTCCCGCGACGGCGCGCTCGCTCCTCATGGTGTTGCGCGCGGTCGAACCCCCTTGCGCCCGGCGACGCTGGGACGCCGCGCTCCGGGGCGATCCGGTCGCGACCACGCGCATCGCGCTCACGGTCCTGCGCCTGGAAGGGGTGAGCGGACCGGCGGCCGACACCGTCGCGAGCGCCCTGCTGCTGCGTGCCTTGTGCGGTGATCGAACCGCCCCGGTCGTCCTCGCAAGCGCGCTGAGGCGATTGGCGCGCCGACGTCCGGACGAGCGTCACCTGGTCGAACTCGCCGCGCGGTGGGCGGCCTGGGTGCCGCGCGTCCCGCCGGCGCCGCGGCCGTGACCGACCGGGACCGGTTCGCCCCGGCGCCGGCCGAGAACCCCTGCCCCGCATCCCAATCGCCCAAGGACGGCACCCATGCGCATCTGGATCCTGTCGGACCTCCACCAAGGAGTGGGAGGGCCACCGTGGAACCCGGCCCGTATCCCCGAAGCCGACGTGGTGGTCGTCGCGGGCGACGTCTGCGAGGGGCTGGGCGCCGCGGTGGACTGGGCGGCCGAAGCGCTCGGACGCCACATGCCGGTCGTGATGGTCGCCGGCAACCACGAGTTTTACCGCCGCATCCACGGCGAGGAACTCGCGCTGGGCCGTGCCGCCGCGCAAGCCGCCGGCATTCACCTGTTGGAGGACGAGGCGGTCGCGCTCGGCGGCGTCCGGTTCTGCGGGGCCACCCTCTGGACCGACTATGCGCTCGATGGCCTTGAACGGCGGCGGGCGGCGATGGACGCCGCCGGCCGTGGCCTCAACGACCACCGGCGCATCCGCTGGGGCCACGCGCGGCGGCCCTTCCGCCCGGAGGAGGCGCTCGGCCTGCACGAGGCCTCGCGCGCCTTCCTGGACGCCGTCCTCCGGGAGACCCCCGGCGGGTTGCCCCAGGTGGTGGTCACGCACCACGGCCCGGCACCGGCCTCCGTCGCGCCGGTCTTCGCCGGCGACCCGCTGAACCCGGCCTTCGTCTCCGATCTCGGGCCGATGATCGAGGACCGGCGCCCCGCCCTCTGGGTTCACGGTCACGTCCACGCCAGCCTCGACTACGTGCACGCCGCCACACGGGTGATCTGCAACCCCCGCGGGTACGGCTCCGAGAACCCGGCCTTCCGCGCGGATCTCGTGGTGGAGGTCGGCGCGTGAGGACGCCTCCCGCATCGGGCGTCGCGGCAAACGGGGGACTTGGATGACCGCCTACCTTCCGGCCGACCTGCACGAGCAGGTCGCCGCCCTGCGCACGCTGCTCGGCCGCCTGGAGCGGGTCGTCGCGGGGGCGTCGCCGATCCGCAGGGAGCTCGCGTGGGCCCCCCTCGTCGAGGGCTGGGTGCCCGCCTCGCAGCCGCTTCCCGCCATCGTCGGCGTGATCGACGGGAGCGCCGTGCTCACGGGCCGGATGTGGGCGCTCGACCCGAACCTCAGATGGGCGCTGACGGAGGAGGGCTGGCTGCGCCTCGGCCAGCGCGGCGAAGCCTGACGCGTCGGACCACGAAGATGGAGGACGAATTTCCTTTGACCGGTCCTGTCGTACCCCCGAGCCTCGCGCGCAGGATCGTCCTGCGCCACCTGCCGCGCATCCTGCGTGCGGGCCTAGATCCCGACGGCTTGTACGGTCGGGTGCCGGTGATGCTGGCGCGCGACGCGGGGGCCGTCGACGCCGGCCTCGGCGAGGCGGTCCTGGCCTGGATCGCGCAAGGACCGGCGCGGGACATCCACGACGACCTTCCGGAGATGGCCGCCGGGACGGCGCCGCGGGGCCCCAGGGCCCTGCTCAGGCGCGTCCTGAGGTTGCGCTCTGACGGCCGCGATGAGCGGCCGTCAGAGGTCCATCCCTCGGAGGCCCGCACGCTCGTCGGCCTCCTCGACGGGTTCGCGGCCGCCCACGACTCCGTCACGGTCCGGGAGATCGCGGACGCGGTCCTCGTGTTGACCGCCTCGCCCGCCGACCGGTCGGCCGCGGCGCGCTTGGCCGCCTCGATATGGCGGGAGCTGCCGCGCATCGACGAGAGCGCGGCGATCCTCCGGCTCCTCGACATGGCGGAAGAGTTCGACGACGACGACGACAACTTCGTCTCGGCCGAGGCGGGCCGGCACGGACTCCTGCCCTTGCCCATGCCCGAGGACGCCCGGGCCGAGGTTCTGCGCCGGGCGTGGGTCGAGGCCATCGACGCGGCCATCGCGGACCTGCGGGTGCAGGCCCGCGCCCTGGCGCTCGGCCTGTCCGCGCTCGCCGTCGGCGAGACCGAGCGCTACTACGGGACTGAGGGGATCGGGAGCGCGGCGCTCCGGTTCGGCGAGGCGGCGCTCGGACCCGTCGAGCGGCGCGCCCGCGCCGCCGAGCGCAGGCGCGCCGAGCTGGCCGCCGCGCGCAAGACCGCCGAGATGCCCGGGAGCGCCGCGCCCGCGCCGGCGGACGAGCCCGACGCGGGCGTGCCCGAGGGACACGTCCTGGTCTGTCCGGCCATCGGCGCCACCGGCTCCGGCAAGGGCCGCGACGTGACCAAGGGGTACGAGAAGTCCATCGCCAAGCCCCTCCCGTTGGTCCCGACGCCCGATCTCGTGCGCGTCCGGCGCCGGCTGCTCTACGAGTTCCCCCAGGCGGGCGGGGCCGTCGATTTCGTCCTATGCGATCTGGTGGGCAAGCCGTTCGTCCGCCTCGGCCACCTCCTCATCGTGGGCCCGCCCGGCAGCGGGAAGTCGCGCTTCGTCCGCCGGTTGGGCGAGGAGCTCGGGACCGGGGTCTTCCGGGTCGACGGCTCGAACGACGCCGGGGCGAGCTTCGGCGGCACGGAGCGGCGGTGGTACTCCGCCGAGCCGGCGCGACCGTTCATGGCGGTGAACCGGTTCCTGCAAGCCAACCCCCTCGTCCTGGTGGACGAGGTGGACAAGGCACCGACCCGCAGCGACTACGGACGGCTCTGGGATGGCATGATTTCCTTCCTAGAGCCCGAGACCGCCGCACGGTTCCCCGACCCCTGCGTGCAGGCGGAGCTCGACCTCTCCTGGGTCTCCGTGGTGGCGACGGCGAACGTGGACTGGAACTTGCCGGCGCCCCTGCTCGACAGGCTGAGGCGGATCGAGTTCCCGCATCCAGGTCCCGAGCATCTTGAGGCGCTGCTCCCCGCCCTGCTCGCCCAGGCCGCGGCCGAGCGCGGGACCGACCCGCGCTGGGTCCAGGGGCTGACGGGCGAGGAGGTGAGGGTCCTCCGCAGGGCGTGGCGGGGCGGTTCGGTGCGCCGCCTCCGCCGGATGCTGGACGTCTTGCTGCGCCACCGGGAGCAGGCGGCCGTCAGGCACTGACCGCCACTCGCCCCACCCCACAGCGCGGCCGGCGCCCCTGCCCGCCGCTTCGCGACGGAGAACCCCGGACATTGTCAGGCCGCATCCTGCCCGAACCGTATGTCCTGCCCCCGGTCTTCCGGCCCGGGCGCGCCCGCCGCAGCCTGGACGCGACCGCGGCCTCCAACGCGCGGACCCCCCTGCTTCCCGCCCGGTCGGAGGGGATGCGGCTCTGGATCATGTCCGACCTCGCCGTCCGCGACGGCGCGTTCGCCCTGCCGGATCCGCTTCCGGACCATGACGCCCTGCTGGTCGCCGGCGGGATCTCCGAGGGGCTGGTGGCCGCGGTCGAGTGGCTCGCCGGGGCGCTCGGCGACCGGAGGGCCGGCCGACCCGTGGTGCTGGTGCCGGGGATCAGCGAGTACCGCGGCGGCTTGCCTCCGCACGAGACCCTGCGGCTCGGGCGCGAGAGGGGGCGTGAACTCGGGATCACCGTGCTGATGGATGAGGCCGTCCGGCTCGACGACGGGCGGGGGGCTGCCGTCCACGTTGTGGGGGCGACGCTCTGGACCGACTGGGCGCTCGGCGGTGCGGCATACGCCGGCGGCGCGCGGGCGCGCGCGCGCAACATGTGGCGGGGCGGCGACAACATTTTGGCGGAGCGCGACCGGACCTGGGGCCCGTACGACGCGGCCGGTGCCCATGCCCGGTCACGCGCCTACATCGAGGACTTCCTCACGAGCGTCGTTATCCAGTCCAACGGCATCTCGGTCCCGCCATCATCGCTGGCCGCCGGGGTGCGTCCCGGCGACCGGGCCGTGGTCCTGACCCACCACGCGCCGTCGGCGCGTTCGCTGCATCCGGGCTGGCCGGAGTGGCAGTGCGAGGAGTGGGAGGCCACGACCTTCGCGTCCGACCTGGAGGACGTCCTCCGGGCATGGGGCGCGCCGGCGCTCTGGGTCCACGGCCGCGTGCCGGCGGCGGCGGACTATCACATCGGAAGGACCCGGGTGCTGGCCAATCCATGGCGGAGGCAGGGCAACCGGGCTTTCGACCCGGCGCTCGTCGTCTGCGTCTGAACCCTCTCCCCTCCGTTTTCCGCCCAGCGAGCCTGCGAGGGCTGCCGCGGACCACGGGAAGCCCCTTTGAGCCCCGCCTCCCGCAGCCCGCCGCGGCGCGAACCCGGAAAGGTCTCGACATGTCCCTCAACGCCATCGCGAACGTGACCGCGCGCCCCGGACTCCAGGCGCCGGGCGGCGCGGCCCGCCTCGCCGCGGGCGCGACGTTGCTCGACGGCCACGCCCCCGCGGCGCCTCAGAGACACCGTCCGGACCGGCCGGAGGCGCGGACCGGCGTCGCGGAGCCGGCCGGCCTCCACCAGGCGTTGCTCGTCCTCGATATCGAGACGGTGCCCGACGAGGAGCAGGTTCCGTCGGATTGGCCGTCCGAGAAATTTCCGAAGGCGGCCTGGCACAAGGTGGTCGCGGTCTCCTTCGTCGAGGCAGCCATCGCCCGCGACGCGGCGACCGGAACCGAGGCATACCAGATCCGGTCGTGCCGGAGCGGGGGCGAGCCTGGATGGGATGAGGAGCGCCTGCTGCGGGCCTTCTGGAAGTTCTTCGCGGCCGGCCGCTACAGGGTCGTCACCTGGAACGGCCGCAGCTTCGACCTCCCCACGCTCCTGCTGCGCTCGTTGATGCACGGTATCGCGGTGCCCTCCTGGTACAGGAGGGGGACCAAGTGGGACGGCTACGGCCACCGCTACGCCGTAGACTGGCACGCGGACCTGATGGAGGTCCTGGCCGAGTTCGGGGCCTGCGCGCGGCTGACCCTGGAGGAGGCCGCCGGGCTCCTGGCCCTGCCCGGGAAGCTGGGCGAGCACGGCTCGCAGGTCGCCGCCATGATCGCCCGCGGCGAGATCGGGCGCGTGCGGGCCTATTGCGAGACCGACTGCCTGAACCTCTTCGTGCTGTACCTGCGCTGGGCGCACCTCACCGGAAGGACCGGCCCGGAGGCCCACGACGCTGCCATCGACGGCCTGATCCGGTACCTGGAGTCCGAACGGGCGGCGCGCCCGCACCTCGGTGCCTTCGTGGACGCATGGCGGCGGGCGACCGAATCCCGGTCCGCCTTCGTCTCCCGGCCGCCGCAGGCTTGGCCCGCCGTGGCGGGCTGAGGTCGGCCGGCCTGGACGCTCCCGCGCACGACCGGGACGGGCTCGCCGGCGACGAGGGCTTGGTCGGCGGGGCCAACGACTGGGACCGGGCCGCCGCCGTGGGGAGCGCTGGCACCGCCGGCCTGTCCCGACGGACGTCCCCATCGCCGATGGGTCGCGGCGAGCACGGCCGTCGCACGCGCGCAGCCTTCCGTCGTCGAGGGTACGGGCGCGTCTATCGCGGGTGGGACACTTGCCCCGGCCGGATGGGCCGCGACGCCGGCGGATACCCGCGCCGTTTCAGCCGGCCGCACTCAGGTCCCTGGTCCTCCCGAGCACGCCGGCCATTGCCGGTGCGATATCCGTCGAGCGGGTGATCGAGGCCCCGCCCCCGGAAACCAGATCCAGGTCGTGACGCCGGCCGGGCGACGTGGGCTCGCTGATCAGGCGCCGGCACAGCAACTCAGCCAGCGACGGATCCTCGACGGCACAGACGATCTGCCGGCCCGATCGCTGCAGGGCTGAGAGCACCTCGACGAGGTGCAGGGCCCGGAAATCGTCGATGTGCTGGACCGGGTCGTCGAGCATGAGCGTCCGCCAGGTGCACCACGGTCGGGACAGGTGAACGGAGAGGAGGAAGGCCAGGCCGGCCGCACGCCTCTGCCCGCTGCTGAACACGAATTGCGGGTTCAGCCCGTTGCCGACCCTCAAGCTCAGGAAGCGCTTCACGTCGCCGCGTATGCCGTAATCGATGGTGCGCCACTCGGAGTGCGGGCGGAGCCGTTGATACAGCTCGTTCAGCAGCGGGCTGATGACCGCGAGGCGCTCGTCGATGATCTCGGCATTCGTCCTGCGGACGGTACGGTCCAGCGTCCGGGCGGCGGTCACGGCCGCGCGGGCCCGCGCGAGCCGGTCCGCCGCGGCGTCGGCTTCCACCCGGAGCGCTTCGAGATGCGCTTCTAGGTCCGTCACGCGTTCCACCGCCTGCGAGGCTTCCAAGGTGAGGATGCTCCGCTCCAGGTCGATCAACCGGCTCCGTTCGGCCTGCACGGCCGCGTCGAGGGCGCCGGCGTCGTGCGCGAGCTTCCCGTCCAGCGAGCGTCGCACGAGCTCGGCCGACAGCGCCTCTTCGCGGGCCGACAGCTCGGCCTCGGCGGACGCGAACCGGAGGACCGCCGCCTCGGTCTCCCGCAGGATCTCGGCCGCGGCCTCGTGCCGGGTCCGGGCCGCCGCGAGTTCGGCGCGCGCCTCCGGCACCCCCGAGCGCCGGGCGGCGAGCCGCTCGCGCGCAGCCGCGAGCCCCGTCTCGAATTCGGAGGCGCCTTGCGGCGCGCGACAGAGCGGGCAGCGGTCGTCATGAAGCCCGACCCGGCTGCCATGGTCGACCAGGATGGCCAGCGACGCGGCGAGCGCGTCGGTCTCCTGCTCCTTGTGAAGGCGCGCCTCGGCAGCCTCCAGCGCGTGGCGGGCCGCCCGGACCGCGGCCTCGGCCTCGGCCGCCGCCACCGCCGCCGCGTCCCGGCCCGCGCGGAAATCGGGGCCGGCGACCGTGTCGCGCAGCGCGGTCACCGCGCGAACCTCGTCCGCGACCCCACCCATCTCGCCGAGGCTCAGCCGGCGGCGGGCCAGTGCCTGCCGCGCCGCCGCGACCCGGCTGCCCAAGTCCTGGCCGCCGGCCGGCGTCAGTCCGTCCAGGCTGGACAGGGCGGCGGCGATGTCGCCGGCCTGCAGGGCGACGTCCCGGGTCTCCTCCAGATCGGTCAACGCCGCCGTCAGGCGCGCGCGCGCCTCCTCGTAGGCGTGCGCGGCCGTATTGTGCGCGCCCTCGGCGGAGGACATGACCTCGCGCGCCTTGGCGGCGTAATCCGGGCCTTCGATGGCGCCCAGCGCCGCCCGCACGAGCTCGAAGCGCTGCGTTTCCGTCAGGTCGAGGCTGAGCGCCGCGATCCATTCGTCGCGGATGATGGAGGTCCTGCAGACCTGCTGCAGCGCCCGCTCGGGCTTCGCGCCCGGGACGCAGAGCAGTGCCTCGATGCGGGCCGCGTCCCGGTCGGCGCCGGTCTCGCGCGAGCGCGTCACGGCAAAGCCGCTCCCGTCATCGGCACGGAACCCCACCGTGACGAAGTGCGCCTCCGGCTGCCCCTCGCCGCGCCACCAGACATAGTCGTCGAGGCTCTCCCTGGCCGCCTTGTCGACGAGGTACTTGTCGATCTGGCCCGTGAGCGCGAACTCGACCGCGTCGCACAGCGTGCTCTTCCCGACGCCGTTGCGTCCGCAGATGACGGTAAAGCCGGGGCCGAAATCCACGCGTTGGCGCTCCCGGAAGCCCCGGAAGCCGCACAGTTCGAGGTAGTCGAGCCTCATGGCGCATCCACCAGGATGCGCGCCACGTCGGAAGCGCTCGCGGCGCCCAGGAAGGCGGCCACCGCGGCGTCCGGAACGTCGCTCAACCGCGACCGCAGACGGGCGCGGTAGTCGGCGCCGCCGATCACGGGCGCGCTGAGAACCGGCAGGAGGGGCAACAACGTCCTTCGCAGGTCGGCCGCCGTGCGCAGGTCGCCGCGCGCGATCTTGCGGGTCATGGAGAAGTTCTCCTCGATCCGCTCGATCTGCCGCGCGAGGCCGGGTTCGGCACCGCCGGCCAGGAACAAGGCGTAGACGTTCCAGGCCTTGGCGCCCGCGGACCGCAGCGAGGCCGCATGTCGGCCGAGCGTGGCCTGCTGGACCTGCCGCCAGTCGGCGAGCAGGCTCTCGCCGCTCCCGAAGACGTGCAGGAAGCCGGCGACGGACGCATTCTCGAAGCAGACGACCGGCACGCTGCCGCCCGGCCAGGTCCAAGTCTCGTAGCCGGCCGAGCGGAGCAGCACCTCGGATTGGGTCGCGATGTCCATCACACACCGAGCTCCTGGCGTGCCGCGGGAAGGTCGAGCCACGCCGCCGAAGCGCCCGGCCGGATGATGTCGCCCGGGCGCCCCTCCCGCACGAGGTTCACCGGCAGGCCGACGTCGACGGCGCCGGCGCAGACCACGACGTCGGCGACCTCGAACGGTGTCTCCCTGAACCGGTCCTGCGTCGTCTGGAGCAGCGTACCCGAACCGTTCACGACCCTGACCCGGCGGCCGGCGAGATCATAGCCGACGGAGGTCTGGACGGCGCCGGCACGGCGCAGCAACAGGTGCGCGTAGCCCAAGACTTCGGAAGGGCCGGGGTTCCGCAAGGTCGCGGCGGCGGTGGCCGGCACGCCTTCGGCGTCCCGACGAAGGCCGTAGAGGTCCTCGCTGCCCAGATCGGGGGGATCGAGCCAGGCCGATTCGCACGCCGCCCCCGTCTCCCTCTCCACCGCGGCGCGTCCGGCGTGCAGCACCTTGCGGAGGTAAGCCCGGGAGAACGCCCGGCGGAGTTCGTCGAGGACCTCGGCCCCCGAGCGCCTGACATGCGCGAAGCGGACGTTCCCCGAATTGGCCAACGTCCAGAGCTCGGGGGCCTTGGCCTGCAGGACGTCCTCGCCCGCGAGGTCGACCAGGGTCACCGACAGCGGCGCGACGCCCGTCATCGCCTCGGCGAGAACGGCATTGAGGTAGGACCAGTCCGACCAGAAGCCGACGACGAGCAGGTCCTTCTCGCGCAGGTTCGCCGCCATCCAGGTCTTGGTCTTGGCGATGCGCGCGGCGATCACGCCGTCCTCGGTGAGCTGCGACGCCGTCCAGACGGTGGCGCGCCGCTCGCGCACCGAGCAGCCATGGAACTTGAGCAAGGGCGCGTGCATGCGGGCCCGCACGGTGGCCTCGTCGCCGTCGAGCGAGGCGGCGAGGTCGAACCCGTAATCCTGTGCGCGGCGCTCGATCAGGTTGTCGTAGTTCGCCGATACGGCGCCGGCAGCCATGCGCGTGATCAGGAAGTCCGCCACCGCCGCGTGGCCGGCGTTCGGCGGCCTGACGAAACTCTCCCAGGGAACGAGGGCCTCGATGAAGACCGAGCCGAGGGTGTCGTCCCTCGCGAAGATCTCCGCCAAGGCTTCCAGGTCGCCGCGCAACCCCGGCGGGCACGCGGGGTCGATGCTCATGACATACCGGTCGTAGCAACTGGTGGCCACGGACCATGCCGACGGTAGGGAGCTCGGCGGCGCCATCGACAATCCGGCACCGCAGAGTATGACGAGGCGCCCCGCTTCCATGGAGGCGAGCAATCGCGCACGAACCGCCGCGTCCAACCCGTTCCTCCCTTGCCTCGCGAACCTTTACGGTGGCGTAGACCGAGATCACACTCAAGGCAAAGTAAGGCGACCCAGCTTCTCTCGCCCACGCCGCACGCGCATCGAACCGTCGGCCCAGAAAGTCGCGCCGGCGTAGGTTGCGCGCTGTCGTCTCGGCGACAAGGTTTCAGGCCGCCTGTTCCGGGCCGGGGCGGCTGATGGGTCTGGCGAGACAGGTCCGAGGCGCGGGCCCGCATGGCTTCTCTGGGCAAGGCCCGGCGGCTGTCCCGCCCTCAAGGCAGCGTCGGCTGCACCTCGCGCTGGACCTTGGCGGGCAAGCCGTACAACTCTCCCATCAGGGCGATGAACTCGCCCTAGCCACCGTAGCTGGGGTGGCGGACCCGCTCGGCCGTCATGCCCAAATCCGCCAGGGCCGCCTCAGCGTCCCTCGTGATAGCGACCATGGTGCGAGGGCGCGGTTCCGAGACCAGCCATTCGAGGAGGTGGGGGGAAGCCTGCCGTTCGAGACCGGCTGTGGCAGCGATTGGGAAGCGGGCCGCCGGAGGCGTGCGGGTGGAGCGGGAAGACATTCCAGAGGAAGACCGGGCGCCGCAGGTGCCGGAGGACCTGCCAGGTCACCGTCGCGGTGCGCTCGGCCACCGCCGGCCCCCGGGCGGCCCGTGAGAGCGGCAACTGCCCATGGAGGCCGGCATGGGCGGGGAGGTGAGCCTCGTCCGTGAGCGCCAGGCCAGTGCGCCGCCCGCCGCGATACCCGAGGTCGCGCGCTATCCAGATCGGATCGACGCCTCCCGCGAGGGCCGCCTCCGGAACGAGCCGCAGGTTCTCCCTCCGGATCTGCGGGGCGTCGGCCCCGTCGTGATCCGGACAGACCACGGCGTAGGGGTTGAACGCGTCACGGAAGCGAAGCGCCGCCAGGGCATCGATGAAGGCGGCCGGTGTCATGTCGGCAGGCTCGCGACCGCAGGCCGGGCCGGGGCTTCCTGGGACGACCGGCGACCGGCCTGCCTGACAGCTAGCCGCTTCGCCGACCGTTACCGCACCTGCGGCGGCTTCGTGATCCCGGCCGCTCAAGCCTTGTTCGTGAACCGCGCGGTGGCGGCCTTGCCGCCGACCTTGAGCGAAACCGTTGCCACGACCTGGCCACTCGCCGCGACGGGAAGCTTGCCCTGCACGCTGTTGGAGCCGGCCGGGCTGAGGTCGACCTTGTAGCTCTTGCCGCCGACGAGCACCGTTGCGGTGCCCGAGACCTGGGACGCCGGAACGGGCTTGCGCATCTCGTCCAGGACGTAGACGGTCACGTCGGTGTCCTTCACCACGAGTTCCAGCCAGAGCTCCTGGGCCTCCTGCACGAGGCCGCCGTGCGCGGCCTTGGGTGCCTCGCCATGGGCGAGGGCAGAACCGGATGCGAGGCTGAGGGCAAGAACCAACGGAATCGCGAAGAGCTTCATCGTGCTTTCCTCGTAACAAGCCAGAAATCGGTGGTAAACGCGTCTTCGGCGCGGTTTTCTAGGTTCCATGTCGCCCGAACAGGGAGGGGCGAAGACTGCTATCCCGTTCCACAACTGCCTCGAACAAGGCGTCGTAGGCCGTGGCCGCGCGCCGCGGGGAGAAGTCAGCCGCGCGCCGCCGGCGTCTCTCAGCGTCGCCCGGATCTTCCAAGACGGCTTCGATAGCCTCGGCCATCTTCGTGGCGTCGCCGACCGGAACGATAACCCCAAGCGCCGGGTCGAGCAGGATCTCGCGCGGCCCGTCGCAATCCGTCGCGACGACCGGCATGCCGTGGGCTAGGGCCTCAACCACGGCAAGACCGAAGGCCTCGACGCGTGAGGACAGAACGAGACAACTCGCCTCCGCAAAGGCCGGCCAGGGTTCCATGACGTAGCCGCGAAGCTCGACCCGGCCGGACAGGCCGAGGCGGTCGATCTCGGCTTCGAGACGCGCATACTCGACCCCCTCGCCGAGGATCACCAAGCGCGCGCTCGGTTGTCGTACCTTGGCGAAGGCGCGCAGGAGGGTCTGATGATCCTTCGCATGGTCCAGGCGACCCACGGAAAGGATGACCGGCACGGTCCGGTTGGGTGCCTTCTCCGCCACGCGATCAGAGAGGACCGGATTGTAGATCCGGCTCAAGCGGCTCGGATTGGCCGCAAGCCTCTCCTGCAGGTATCGGGCAAGCCCGTCCGAGACGGCGATTGTACGAGCGGCCATCCGGGTGAGAAGCGGCGTGGCGAGGTAGCCGATGCGGCTGAGAAGCCCACGCTCGTTCGCCGTATAGCCATGGTACGTGATGACGCTCCGGCGCAAGCGGCCGGCCAGGACCGCTGCCACCGTGTGCTTGAGGTTTGAGGAGGCCAGCGCGGAGATCGTGACGTCCGGCCGCTCGCGACGTATCAGCCCGGCAAGGCGCGCCGTTGAGCGTAGATGTCCGCCTCCTAACACGACAAGCCGAGCATCGGGGCTCAAATGAGCCATGTTTTCCCGGGCCTCGTAATCAACGGCCACAACTACTTCATGTCCGAACTTGCAGAATTCAGTGGCGAGGATTGCCCACACGCGTTCTGCTCCGCCGCCTGCGAGGGCGTGCACGTACATCAGAATTCTACGCGGAACAGGTCTCGGCCTGTCGGAAGCAGGTGGAGCATTCACAGGAAGTACCCTGCCTCGGCGCCGGCGTCGTACGGCTCCCGCTAATGGTTGTGCTTGTGGCGCGCGCCGCCGTCCGGCTGCGCTGTGCTGGAGGGGTTCTCCGCTGCCTTCGTGCCGTCCGTCCCGGCGGCGCCGTGGTTCATTCCGGCATGAGCGTCGCCTGCCTGTGCCTGCATCCACAGGTCGTTGTACTCGTCGTCGGTCATCTCCGGCAGCTTCCGCAGCAGCGCGACCGTCGCCCAAAGCATCTCGTCCCCGTCGCTCGCCATCGACGGCATGCCGCTCATCTTGATCCCGTTCTTCAGGATCCAGAACAGCTCGCCCGCACTGTAGCGCTTCGCGGCCTCCTTGAGATTCGGCGGCTCAGGATACATGCCCTCCGCGACCTCGTTGCGCTTGGTGCCCGGTCCGCCATGGCACGTGGCGCAATGCTCGGCGAAGTGCCCGACGGCCGGCACCAGCTTGGCTTGTTCGTCGTAGCCCGCCGGCGGCAGCAGGCCGGCCGCGTGGGCTCGGATCGAGCGCACCCGTGCCGTCTCCAACACCCACGAGGTCAGGGCCCAGTGCGGCTCCGTCGCGGCGACGTTGAAGACGCCAGCGTAGATCACGGCCGCGGCGGCGACCGTCGCCAGGATGCCGGCCGAGAGCAACGTGAGGAAGGCGATCTTGGCGGTTTGCATGGATGTGTCCTGAGTGACCGGTTCAGAGACGGGCCGCCCACGCGTCAGGTGCGGGGGGGCCGTCGGACGAACTGGGATGAGCGCTCTCGTCGGATCCGTCTTCTCACCGCGCCTTCTGGATGCGCGTGATGGCAAGCTGCCCGTTCACCCGGTCGGCGGAGAACCGGACCCGGTCCCCGGCCTTCACCCCCTTGAGGATGGCAGGGTCGGCAACCCGGTAGGCCATCGTCATGGCGTCCATGTCGATGTTCGGGATGCGCTCGTGGTCCAGCGTGACCTTGCCGGCGGCCTCGTCGACCTTCTGGACGGTCCCGCTCACCAGGGGCGTGTTGGCAGGGGGCTGGGCCGCGGCAGGCTTGGCGGGGGACGCCGGCGCGGGCGACGGCGACGCGGGCTGGGTCGAGCCGCCCGCCTGCGCCTTGCGGTCCAGCGGACCCTCGCCGGACGGCGTCTGGTTCGGCTGCGGCCGGTAGTCCGACTGCCGGCTCCGGACCTGCCATTCCTTGAGGGCGTCGATCTTCTGCTGCTGCTCGTCCTGGATCTTCTGCGCGGTCTCGCGCAGCTGCCGGTCGCCGCCGTAATCGAGCTGCGCCTTGGCGAGGAAGAGGGACTGCTCGTAGCTCGCGATCAGGAGCTCGGCGAAGTCCCGATCCGGGTCCCCGGTCAGCTTGAGGTTCTTGAACCGGTCCGCCATGACCTCGCGCACGCGCTCCAGAGCGGCCGGGGCACCCTTGGCGGGTTGGGCCCAGGCCCCGCCCGAGAGCGGGTTCGCAAGCGCCACGCTCATGGCGGCCGACAGCAATAGACGTCGCATGTGATTTCCTCCGCGGCATGGGGCCGCCGCGCGTGATCGGGCGTGCCCGCGCGGCGGGCCCGTTCGAGGCGCTACTTGGCTTTTTGGATCTGGGTGACGGTGTACTGGCCGCCGGCCTCGTCGACGTCGAACTCGACCTTGTCCCCGGACTTCAGGTCCTTGAGCATCGCCGGGTCCTTGACCTTGTAGGCCATGGTCATGGCGTCCATGTCGAGCTTCGGAATGCGCTCGTGGTCCAGCGTGACCTTGCCGGCGGCCGGGTCGACCTTCGTGACCGTGGCCTTGACCGATTGAGCCCAGGCCGGGCTCGCCAGAGCCAGCAGCGCGGCGAGGGCGAAGGGAGGTACCTTCCTCATCGTATTCTCCTGATGGTCGTTGTGCCGCTGCACGGGCACTTGTTGAGGGGCGATGGCGCCCGCGCAGCGGCTTTCGGGCGGACTAGGTCCACCCGAACCCGTCCGCCGGTGCCCGCCCGCATCGGGGCGTCGTTCCGGCGGAAGCTTGGAAGACATCCGGCATCGCCGGCTCAGTGGTTTCCGTGACCGCCCGGGTTGGAGGCCGTCCGGCGCTTGCGCGGGTCGACCACGCGCAGGTCGGTCTCGCGGGCTTTCCGGCCCTTGGGCGTGTCCGGCGCCCGCGTCGGCTCGGGCAGGGGCTCGCCGGTCCACTCGTAGGCCAGCGTGCCCTCTGGGTGCTGGTACCAGCCCGGATCCCTGTAATCGCCGGGCGCCACGTCGGGGCGGACCTTCAGCACGGTGAACATGCCGCCCATCTCGACCGATCCGAACGGGCCGGCGCCGGTCATCATCGGCAGCGTGTTCTCGGGCAGCGGCATCTCCATCTCGGCCATGGAGCCCATGCCGGTCGAGCCCATCGGCATGTAGCCGGGCGCGATCTTCTGGATGCGCTTCGCCGTGCTCTTCAGGTTCACGCCGATGTAGGTGCGCACCGAGTGGCCCATGGCATTCATGGTGTGGTGCGACTTGTGGCAGTGGACCGCCCAGTCCCCCAGGTTGTCGGCGTTGAACTCGATAGCCCGCATCTGGCCGACCGCGACGTCCGCAGAGACCTCGAACCACTGGCGCTCGGGCGGGATCCAGCCGCCGTCGGTGCCCGTGACCTTGAAGTCGACGCCGTGCACGTGGATCGGGTGGTTGGTCATGGTCAGGTTGCCGAAGCGCATCCGCACCTTGTCGCCCTGGCGCGCGACCATGGGTTCGATGCCCGGCCAGACCCGGCTGTTGAAGCACCACATGTTCATGTCGAGCATCGTGTTGACCTTGGGCACGTAGGACCCGGCCTCGATGTCGTAGGCGTTCAGGAGCCAGACGAAGTCGCGGTCGACCCGCCGCTCGGCGGGATCGCGCGGATGCACGACGAAGAAGCCCATCATGCCCATCGCCATCTGGACCATCTCGTCCGAGTGCGGGTGGTACATGAAGGTGCCCGAGCGCCTCAGGATGAACTCGTAGACGAAGGTCTTGCCCGGCGGGATGCCGGGCTGGTTCAGGCCCGCCACCCCGTCCATCCCGTTGGGCAGGGTCTGGCCGTGCCAGTGGACGGCGGTCGCCTCCGGCAGCTTGTTGGTGACGAAGATGCGGACCTTGTCGCCCTCGACCGCCTCGATGGTCGGCCCGGGCGACTGCCCGTTATAGCCCCAGAGATGCGCCTTCATCCCGGGGGCCATCTCGCGCACGACCGGCTCGGCCACGAGATGGAACTCCTTCCAGTCCCCGCGCATGCGCCACGGCAGCGTCCAGCCGTTGAGCGTCACCACCGGCTGGTAGTCCACCCCGGTGGTCGGCACGAGCGGCGGCTGCGTCGTCGCCTTGTCCATCGAGGGCGCCTCGGGCAGGCCGGCGGCCTGCGTGCGGCCGCTGATCATGGACGTTCCTGCGAGGACGAGCCCCCCAGCGCCCAGCAGGCCCCTTCGCGAGATGTCAGTCATCGGTTTCTCCATGGGTCTCGTGGGGGAGCGGCATCAGCCGCCGGGCGTGGCGGCCGCGAGGGTGTCGCCACCGCCGCCGGCCACCGCCTCGGCTCCAGCCGACTCGCCACCGAAGCCTTCGCCGGTGAAGCCGCCGCCGATGACGGCCGCCCTGAGGTCGGTCGCCGCGATCCAAAAGTCGCGTTGGGCCTCGATGGCCTGGATATTGCTCAGGATCCGCGAGCGGGCGTCGATGATCAGCGTGGTGACGTCGATCAGCATGCCGCTGTACTGCAGCAACGCCTGGTCCTGGATCGTCTTGCGCAGCGGCAGCACGCTGCCCTGGTAGTGCCGGGTGATGTCGTACTGGCCGCGGTAGCGCTGGTAGGCCTCGCGGACCTCCGAACGGGCGTTGACCGCCTTCTCCGCAAGGCGATGGGCGGCGCCGAGATAAGCCTCCCGCGCTCCGCGCACCACCGTCGTCCCGAAGTCGTAGATCGGGATGACCAAGTCGACGGTGTAGCCGCGGCCGAAGCTCTTGTCGCGCGTGACGTTGAAGCCGCCCTGCTCGTTCGGCTCGAACGCCTTCGAGCGCTCGTAACGGTCGGAGTAGCCGATATCGAGCACGTTGATGAAGCCGCTGACCTGGTTGAGGCCGTACTGGCCCGCGAGCGACTGGAGTTCGAAGCGCGCCGTCTGGATGTCCGCGCGTTTCTTGATCGCCTCGGCCTCGATCTGGGTGCCGCTCACCAGCCGACCGGGCAGCGACGGCAAGCCGTTCGGCAGCTTGAAGTCGATCTCGCGCCCCCACAGGCCGAGCAGGCGGATCAGCTTCTCGCGCTCGACCCGCTGCAGGACGCGCGCCTTGGCGAGTTGCGCCCCGAGCTCGCTGTAGAAGGCGTGCTCGCGCGCCTGCTCCAGCTTGTTCAACGCGCCCGTCTCGCCGAGCTGCTTGGCCAGGGTGGAGGCGGAGCCGGCGCTCGCGAGCGCCTGCTCCAGGTAGGCGACGGACTGGTTCGCCGACACCGTGCGATAGAACTGGCGCCGCGCCTCGCCGGCGAGGCGCAGGACCTGCCCGACCGCGCGGTACTGCTCCGCCCTGAAACGGTTCCGCGCGATCGGGATGCGGACCGGCAGCGTCAGGAGCTCGATGAGGCTCGCGGTGAGCGAGCGCTCGACCTCCAGGGTGAAGTCGCCCCCGGTTCGGCTGAGGGAGAGCCGCGGGACCGGCGGCAACGTCGCCTGGACGAACTCGGCTTCCGACACGCCGAGGTCGTTGAAGGATGCTTGCAGGGCGCGGTTCTTCAGGAGGGCGACCTGAACCGCGCTGTCGGGCGTCAGGGGGCGCCGCAGCAGCTGGTCCGCGCGCGCCGCCGCGCCGGTCGCGGCGATCTCGTCGGACACCTTCACGATGTCCTTCCTCAGCTCCAGGGCGGCGTAGCTGTGCGCCGGTCCGAGACCGCCGTCGGCCGAGAAGCCCACGCAGCCGCCAAGCGGCACCCCGACCGACGCCAGGAGGGCAGCGGTCCGGGCGCGACGGCCGAGCGACGCTGCGGCTCCCCGGCGGACGCCGGACCCGCGAGTCTGAGGCAAGGTCATCCGTGAGTTCCCTTTGGGGGTTAGTCCGTGGGCGGGCGGGGTTTGGTTACAGGTGGGTCCCATCACCGCCCTCCCGTGTCGCGCTTGCCGCCCATGCCGGGCATGTTCATGCCGGGCATCCGGGAGTGGTCCATGCCCTCCATGCCGCCCGAGCCGGACTTCGGCGTCACGGCGCGGTTGAGCTCGCG
>NZ_BPRD01000064.1 GCF_022179745.1 Methylorubrum podarium | reverse complement strand
GCGCGAGCTCAACCGCGCGGTGACGCCGAAGTCCGGCTCGGGCGGCATGGAGGGTATGGAGGGCATGGACCACTCCCGGATGCCCGGCATGAACATGCCCGGCATGGGCGGCAAGCGCGACACGGGAGGGCGGTGATGGGACCCGCCTGTAACCAAACCCCGCCCGCCCCCGGACTAACCCCCAAAGGGAACTCACGGATGACCTCGACCGGCATGCGCTCGATGGCCGAGACGGAGCTGCCGCTTTTCGGGGTCGCGCGCTTCCGGAAGGCGCGATGAGGCAGCCGTCCATGATGAGGGCGGCGTCTCCACCGGGGGGAGCGTCCGCCGGCGCGCGGCAAAGGCCGCCGGGAGCGCTCGTACGTCCTCGACCCCGGCTGCTCCTCGTGCTCTGCGCGGCGCTCCTCCTTTCATCCCCGGCCGTCGCTGCCGGGGGTGGACCCGCGGGCGCGTCCGCCCCTGCCGCGCCGTCGTCCTCCGGCGATGCGGCTCACGCGGCGTCGGGTCAGGCCGGCTACCGGCGGATGCTCGCGCGCGAGGCCGAAACGCGCGGATTGCCCCCGGCCATCGCCGATGCCGTCGCGTACGTGGAGAGCGGGTACGATGCCGGCGCGGTCGGTGGGGTCGGCGAGCTCGGACTGATGCAGGTCCGGCCGACAACCGCGGCCATGCTCGGTCACACGGGTCCCGCCGGGGCCCTCCTCGATCCCGCGACCAACATCCGCTTCGGCGTGGCCTACCTCGCACAAGCTTGGAAGCTCGCGCAGGGCGATCTCTGCCGCACGCTGATGAAGTACAGGGCCGGCCATGGCGAGGAGCGGATGAGCCCGCGCTCCGCCACCTACTGCCAGCGGGTGCGGGTCCGCCTCGCCGCGGCCGACGCTTCGCTCGCCGGGGCCGCCTTATCCTCCTTCCAGGGAGGCGTCCGCGGGATTCCCGCGGCACGCCTCACGGAACGGGATCCCCGTTCGGCAATCGCGCGGCGCTTGTGGGCCGAGCATGCGGCCCGTGTCCGCGGCATAGGGGCGCGCATCGACCGCATCATGGGCGGCGGCTGAGAACCTGTCGGAGCAAGCCACTTGAACGTCCGCCCCAGCCCCGTCCCGCCCGCCGTCAAGCCGCGTGTCCGCCCCGCCGGCGGCGGCCGCATGGAGGTCTGAACCCATGGACCACGGTCACCACGTGCATCATGCCCACGGGCACCGTCGCGGCCACGGCGCGGCCTACGCGGCCGGGGAAGCCGCGACGGACCCCGTCTGCGGAATGCGGGTCGATCCTGCGGCTACGCCCCACCACGCCGAGCACGACCACGCGACCTACCACTTCTGCTCGGCGGGATGCCGCGCGAAGTTCGTGGCCGAGCCGGCACGCTACCTGACGGCTGACAAAGGGCCGCCGGAAACCCCTGCCGGCACGGTCTACACCTGCCCCATGCACCCGGAGATCCGCCGCGACCGACCGGGCAGCTGCCCGATCTGCGGGATGGCGCTGGAGCCGCTCACGCCGACGAGCGGCCCGGTCGAGAACGCCGAGCTCAAGGACATGAGCCGCCGCTTCTGGATCGGCCTCGTCCTGACCCTCCCCGTCTTCGCCCTGGAGATGGGGGGACATCTGACGGGCCTCGTCGACCGCCTCGGCCTGCAAACCTCGAACTGGGTCCAGTTGCTGCTCGCCTCGCCCGTCGTCCTCTGGGCGGGTCGGCCGTTCTTCGAGCGGGGCTGGCAGTCGCTGGTGAACCGCCGCCTCAACATGTTCACCCTCATCGCCCTCGGGACCGGCGCGGCCTACCTCTACAGCGTCGCCGCGACCGTGGCGCCGGGGCTCTTCCCCGAAGGCGTGCGCGGCCACGACGGGGCGGTGCCGGCCTACTTCGAGGCCGCGGCGGTCATCACCGTCCTGGTGCTGCTCGGGCAGGTGCTGGAACTCGGGGCCCGCGAGCGCACCTCGGGCGCGATCCGGGCGCTGCTCGACCTCGCCCCGCAGAAGGCCCTGCGTCTCGGGACGGGAGGGACCGACGAGGAGGTGCTCGTCTCGGCGGTGGCCGTCGGGGACCGCTTGCGCGTCCGGCCCGGCGAGAAGGTGCCGGTCGACGGCGAGGTCGTCGAGGGGCGCTCGGCCGTGGACGAGGCGATGATCAGCGGCGAGCCCATCCCCGTCGCGAAGGAACCCGGCTCCCTCGTGGTTGGCGGGAGCCTGAACACGACCGGGGGCTTCGTGATGCGCGCGACGCGTGTCGGGGCCGAGACCACCCTGGCCCGCATCGTCGCGATGGTCGCCGAGGCCCAGCGCTCGCGCGCGCCGGTCCAGCGACTGGTGGACGATGCGGCGGCCTGGTTCGTCCCCGTGGTCATCTCCGTCGCCGCCCTCGCCTTCGTTGCCTGGATGGCCTTCGGGCCGGAGCCACGCTTCACCTACGCCCTGCTCGCGGCCGTGGCGGTCCTCATCATCGCCTGCCCCTGCGCCCTCGGCCTGGCGACGCCGATGTCGATCATGGTTGGGGTCGGCCGCGGCGCCCAGGACGGGGTCCTGGTCAAGAGCGCCGAGGCCCTGGAGCGGTTGGAGAAGGTCGACACGCTCGTCATCGACAAGACGGGGACCCTGACCGAGGGCAAGCCCAAGGTCACCGCCGTGCTCCCGGCCCCCGGTTTCACGGACGCCGACGTGCTGCGCCTCGCCGCGGCGGTCGAACGCGCGAGCGAGCATCCCCTGGCCCTCGCCATCGTCCGGGCCGCGGAAGCGCGCGGCGTCCCGGGAGCCGTGGCGTCCGACTTCGAGGCCCCGACCGGCAAGGGGGCGCTCGGCACGGTCGAGGGACGGCGCGTGGCCATCGGCAACGGGCGTTTCCTGGAGGAGCAGGGGACGGACGTGACGCTGCTCCAGGCGCGGGCCGAGGAGGTGCGCAGCCGGGGCGCGACGGCGGTCCTCGTCGCCGCGGGCGGGAAGCCGGCCGGCGTCATCGCCATCCAGGACCCCGTCAAGACGAGCACGTTCGAGGCCTTGCGAAGGCTGCGGGAGGAAGGCTTGCGCATCGTCATGTTGACCGGCGACAGCCGGACCACGGCCGAGTTCGTCGCCAGGTCGCTCGGCATCGACGAGGTCGAGGCCGAGATCCTTCCCGACCGGAAGGCGGAGGTGGTCAGGACGCTCCAGGGCCAGGGCGCGGTCGTGGCGATGGCCGGCGACGGGATCAACGACGCGCCGGCCCTCGCCGCAGCGGATGTCGGCATCGCGATGGGCGGCGGCACCGACGTGGCCATCGAGAGCGCGGGCGTGACGCTGCTCCGCGGGGACCTGGTCGGCATCGTCAGGGCCCGGCGCCTGTCCCGGGCGACGATGCGCAACATCCGCCAGAACCTGTTCTTCGCCTTCATCTACAACGCGCTGGGCGTGCCGGTCGCCGCCGGGCTGCTCTACCCGTTCCTCGGCATCCTGCTCTCGCCAGTCATCGCGGCGGCCGCCATGGCGCTCTCGTCGGTGAGCGTGATCGGGAACGCCCTGCGCCTCCGCACGACGCGGATCGGCTGAGGCAGGGCCATGGCCTGCGCGCCGCCCTCCGCCGACGGGCCCGGCCCGACCCGTAGGGCGGAAACCCGGCGCGGGCGAATTCTGGGCCGTGCCCCCCTCCCTCCTTCGAGCAATCGCATGAGCCCGTGGAGACCATGACCACGCACCCGCTCGCACTCGGCGTCACGGGCGCCTACCTCGCCATGGTCGATACCGTCGTCCCTGACTTCGTCGAGGCTTTGTACCTCGTCGGTTCCGTCGCCATGGGCGACTTTCGGCCCCCGCTCAGCGACGTGAATTTCGTGGCGGTGTCCCAGGCTCGCCCGGGCCGGGGCGAGGTGGCCGCCCTCGCCGAGGCTCATGCCGGCCTCGCCCGCGGCTGGCCGGCCCCGGCGCTCGACGGCGTCTACCTGACCTGGGACGACCTGCGGGCCGGCCCGCTTGCCGTCCCGAACGGCCCCTGCGTCCGGCAAGGGCGATTCTTCGCGTCGGGATGCCACGACCGGCATCCGCTCACCTGGAGCGTCCTGAGGGCCAGCGCGGTCACCATCCGCGGTCCGCTCTGCGCGGGCACCGGGCTCTGGCGTGGAACGACCCACCTGGAACGGTGGGCCCTGGCCAGCGTCGACGAACGCCGGCGCGCTGGACTCGGACCCGATACGGCGGACGCGACGCTCCTCGCGGCGAACGGGGTCGAACGGTTCGTCCTCGGCATGTGCCGGCTCCATTACGTCCTCGCGACCGGGGTCGTGCCTTCGAAGAGCGACGCCGGCCTGTACGGGTTGATCACCTTCCAGCCGGAGTGGCATCGCATCATCGACGAGGCCCTGCGCATCCGCAGGGAACCGGGGGCGGAATGCCTCTACGCGACGCCCGGCGAGCGCGGCCGCGACGCGTTGGCTTTCGTCCGCCTCGTCGCGGACGACGCACGAACGCTCGTCGTCGGTCCTGGCGGTTCCGGACCGGGCTGAGGGCGCTCGGTCTCCCACATCGCCCGGCCGGGAACGGCCGCGCTGCGGTGCGCGGCCGCCTGTGCCGTCCCGAGCTTGGCCGTTACGCCAGGCCTGCGGACGGGCCGCGAGAGGGGCGCCGACGAGATCGGCCTTCGTTCTGCCGGGAGCGCCCGCGGGCGCTCCCGGCAGGGCCGGACCTCCGAAGCCCATTCGGAGGTCGTCGGGCTCACGGCAAGCCGCGCCGCGCCCTTCCGCCCGGACAAACGCCGGAGCCTTGTCGCCAGGAGTACCCGTTGCTGACCCCGCCGATCATCCACGACCTGATCCATCGGACGTTGGGCCTCGACCACCCCCACACCCACTGGTGGATCGACCTCGTCACGGTCCTGGTCCTCGTCGTGGCACCTGCCTGGACCGCTTGGCTCGCCATCCGGTCGGGCCTGCGCTGGGCCGCCGCCCGGCGGCATCGCACCCGCGGGACGGCGGCGCTTCCGCCGCCCGCCCGGCAGTGGCGGCGCGGCTGGAATCCTACGTCGTGCGTGCGACCTCGCGGCTGCAGTTCCGTCTCGTGCTCCTCTCCGTCCTGACGCTGCCGGCGGCCTGGCTGCTCCTTGAGATCCCCAAGCACATCATCAACCACGCCCTCGCCGACGATACGGGCGACGGTCACCCGAAGATGGCCTTCCTCGGCGTCCAGCTGGGTCGCGTCGAGCTGCTGTTCGCGCTGTGTGCCAGCTACCTGGCCGTGCTCACGCTCAGCGGCCTCGCCAAGTACGCGGTCAATCGGGTCCGGGGGCGCGTGAACGAGCGCCTCGTGCGCCGCCTCCGCCTCGCCATCGTCCGCCGCGCGCGCGGCGAGCGCTCCCCCGAACGGCGGGCCACGCTGGCCGCCGTCGCGGTCCAGGAGGTCGAGCCCATCGGCTATTTCGGCGGCAGCCTGGTGGTCGTGCCACTCGTCCAAGGCGGCACGCTCGTGACCAGCATCGTCTTCCTCCTCCTGCAGAACGCCGCCCTGGCGCTGGCGGCCCTGATCATGCTGCCGGTCCAGCTGTCTATCCTGCCGCGGTTGCAGGGGCGGTTGAACGCGAAGGTCCGCCAAAGGGTCCATGCCACGCGGGAGCTGGGGGCGCTCCTCACCGCTCCCGCGGACGCGCGACAAGCCGGCCGCGCGGCGTGCGAGCCCTCCGACCTGAGCCGGCAGATGCTTCAGGCCCGGAAGCTTGAGGGGGTGCGCATCGAGATCAACGACCTGAAGGGCCGCCTCAAGGGCCTCTACAACTACACCTCGAACCTCACCCCGTTCTTCTTCTTCTCGATCGGCGGCTACCTCGTCGTGCAGGGTCAGCTCTCGCTCGGCGCGCTCGTCGCAGCCCTGGCCGCCTACAAGGAGATCGCCCCGGCCATGCGCGAGCTGTTCGACTTCGCCCAGGACTGGTCCGACGCGAGCGCGCGCTTCGAGGAGGTCACCAAGGCCCTCGGGCCGGCCGGGCCTGGGGATCGCGCGACGGAGAGGTCGGCGCGCGACCGGACCGTTCGGGCGGCCTGAGCGAAGCCGGCGAGCGCCGGAGCCTCGCGAGCAGGCGTCCGGCCCCGCGCGACGACGCCATCCCGCATGGCCGGGCACCACCCTCACCTTCCGGCACGCACCCGGCGCGGCCGCTCCTACCGCAGCAGCGTCGCGCCGAGCTGTGCCAGCCCGCGCCCGAGGCCCGGCGCGATGCCGAGGCCCAGCGTCCCTGCCGTGCACAAGCCGAGTGCCCATGCGTAGCCGGCGCCGGATGCCGGCCCCTCGGCACGGTCCGGATCCCTGAAGTACGTCTCCGCGATGATGGCCGCGTAGTAGAACAGCGCCACCGCCATGTTGGCGGCGGCCACCACGGCCAGCCACGCGAAGCCGCCCTCGATGGCGGCCACGAGCAGGAAGACCTTGCCGGCGAAGCCCGCCAACGGCGGGACGCCCGCGAGCGACAGGAGGGCAAGCGCCAGCGCCGCC
>NZ_BPRD01000063.1 GCF_022179745.1 Methylorubrum podarium | reverse complement strand
GTGCTCGAACCGGGCGAGGCGCAGGCGCCGCTCCAGGGAAATCAGGCCGGCGCCCGGCGGCAGGGCGATGATCTCGGCGATCGTCTCGCGCTCGGGGTAAAAACTCTCCAGCGCCGAGCCCGGCATCGTCGCCGAATCGAGACGGTCGGCGAAGCCGTCCGCATGGACGGCGCGGACGATGGCGTCCTCCAGCACGAGGCCGGGGGCCTGGGCGCGCAGGCTCTCGTCGTAGGCGGTCTTGAGGAGATAGGCGGTCCCGCCGGAGACCAGGGCGAGGCTCGCCGCGACCGTGCGGCCGTCGAGGCGCAGCCAGTCGGCCCGAACGGTCACCGGACCGCCCTCCTGCCGGAACAGGGCGCGGGCGAACGCCTCCGTCTGCGGCCGGCTCCGCAGAGCGGTGCCGGCCTCGCCCTTCCAGCCTGCGGCCTCGACGGCGAGGAAATCCTCCAGCGCCCGCTCCAGCGCCGCCGCATCCGTCGCGCTCTCGACGGTGAGGTGGCCCGCCTCCTCCAGCCGCCGGCGGCGGCGGCGCAGATCCTTGAGGCGGCTCTTGTGCGGGTGGCCGGCGAGGAAGGCGTCGTAATCGGCCCGCCGGTGTAGCACCGGACGCTCGAACCGCGCGACGGTGCCGACCTGCCAGCCCGCCCGCGCCATGGCGGCGAGGAGGCCGGCGCCGAGGCGGACCTCGGTCGCGAGCAGCGGCCAGCGCCAGGGACGTCCGCCGGAGGCGAGCGCGAGGCCCTCGACCAGGGCATCGAGCCGCCCTTCGAGGCCGGCGCCGTCCGCGACGAGGGGCGCCGTCGCCGTCACGTAGGGCGAGTGGAACGGCTGCGCGACCGTCGCGCCGAGGCCGACGATGTCGGGGCGCAGGGTGAACGGCAGCAGAGCCGTGACCGCGCCCGCCTCGCGGACGACCACCGCCGCGAGGCGGGGATGGCACAGGCCGTGGTCGCGGTGCGCCGCGACGACCGCGCGCGCGTAGAACGGATGCGGTGCGACGGCCCGGACGGCCAAGGCGTCCCAGGCCTCCGCGGCCAGCGTGGCGACGGGTTCGACGGCCGCTCCGGAAGAGCGGGAGAGAGGGGCGCGCATCATCGAGCGGCACTCCGCCGAGGGAAACCGACGACCGGCGTCGAGAGGCCGTGGAGGCGCCGGGCGCCGAGCGCCAGGGCCAGCCCGCGCAGCGTCTGGGCCAGCGCCACCGCGACCGCCGCCCCGGCGACGCCGAGCCCGGGAATCAGGACCA
Source organism: Methylorubrum podarium (assembly GCF_022179745.1). GTDB lineage: Bacteria > Pseudomonadota > Alphaproteobacteria > Rhizobiales > Beijerinckiaceae > Methylobacterium > Methylobacterium podarium. Next base: position 15,162 of record NZ_BPRD01000063.1, on the reverse strand, counting down.
GGCAGAGCAAGGCGGCGAGCGCCAGCATCGCCAGGGTGATGCCGGCGCAGAGCCGCTCGCCGCCGAGCATGGTCAGCACGTCCTCGGCCGGGCCGAACAGGCTCGCCGCGACGCTGCCGGCGACGAGGATCGCCAGGACCGGCAGGCTGGCGCGGAATCCCTCGCCGAACAGGCCGAGCAGCAGCGGCGACACCGCGAGGATTCCGAGCCCGACCCCCGCCGTGGCGAGGAAGGTCCAGCGCGCCTGCATCCGCACGAGATGCGCGAGCCCCGCCTCGTCGCCGTGCGCACGGGCGGCGGCGAGGCGCTGGGCGGTCGTGGCCGAGGCCGCGTAGTGCACGAAGGCGACGAATTGCTGGATGCGGGTGGCGGCGAAGTAGAGGCCGACGGCCTCCGGCGGCGCGAGGAAGCCGAGGATCACGACATCGACGAAGCCGAAGGCGCTCGCGGCGAGGTCGCCCGCGGCGATCGGCAGGCAGGCGGTCAGCCAGAGGCGCCAGCGGTAGAGGCGCGGGCCGCGCGGGAGGTGGCGGCGCAGGCGCGCCAGCAGGATGACGGCCTGCACGGTCGCGGCGAGGCCGGTCGCGGCCAGCGTGCAGGCGATGGCGACCCAGGCCTCGGCCGGCGCCCCCGAGAGCACCGCGCCGACCATCGCGGCCATGATCAGGGCCTGACGCAGCAGGTAGGGCGGCGCGATGGCGAGGAGCGGCCAGCCCTGGCTGCGGGCCACGCCCTCGAGATAATCCTGGAAGGCGAAGAGCGGCACGACCAGCGCCGCGACGAGGATGGGCGTGCCGTAGGGACCGGCGAGCAGGCCGCCCTGCAGGAAGGCCACGGCGAGGCCGCCGAGCGAGAGGGCGAGCCCGCCGCCGAGGCTCGCCAGCGCCCCGCCGAGCAGGAAGCCGCGCACGCTGTCGAGCCGACCCGTGGCCTGGTCGGCGGGCAGGAAGCGGCAGGCACCCTGGGACAGGCCGAAGGTGGCGGTATGGCCGAGGATGGCGATCCAGACCCAGACGGTGGCGAAGATCCCGTACTCCGCGCCGCCCATCATGCGCGCCATCAGAACCTGCGCCCCGTAGGCGAACCCAGCCGCGCCGATGCGGACCGCGAAGACGGCCAGCGCCGAGACCGCCGCGGTGGCGCGCAGCGACCGAAGTCGGGCCAGGGCTGTGGAGACAGGGGAGGAGGATGCGAGACCGCCCGCGATCACCTTGCTCGCCGTCATGCTGCACCATCCGGAAGGTGCCGTGCGCCGGAATGCCGGCAGGCTCGGCACCTGCCTATCGGCTCGGCATTTCGAAGCGGTAAAGCGGTCCCGGCAAACTGCCTCGTGCCACGCCCGGCCCGGCCACTGTCCACAATCGGTCGTCCCGCGCGACACACATCGCCACGCGGAAGCATCGGCGCAACACGCCCGCGAAGCCGCGACCGAAGGTTCGTCGACTACGCTGGGAGCGCACTCTCTGCTTGCGCGAGATACGCTGACAGCGTACGGTCCCGCATGGAGTTCGACTTCGACCCCGCCAAGGACGCCAAGATTCGCGCCCAGCGGGGATTCGGGTTCGCCGACGCCGTGGCGATCTTCGCCGGCAAGGTGCTGGAGCGGCGCGATACGCGTCAGGATTACGGCGAGGTCCGCATCATCGCCACCGGGCAGGCGCGCGGCGTCTTCTACACGGTGGTCTACACCGACCGCGGCGCGGTGCGCCGGATCATCACAGCATGGCCCGCCAACGAGAAGGAGCGCGCGGCATGGCACGCATCACGTTAGAGGAGGCGCTCGCGCGCGCATCCACCGTCGATCACGAGAAGCTCGCAACGACGTCCGAGGCCGAGATCCACGCCTACATGCGAGAGGACGGGTACGACCCCGACGCCTCGATCGATCCCGGCCAAGTCGTCTATCCGCCGCGCGCGGTGCGCGAACAGTTCGGCCTGACTCAGGCGGCGTTCGCGGCGTGGGTCGGCATTCCGCTGGCGACGCTGCGCAACTGGGAACAGGGGCGCACGAGTCCCGACCCCTCGGCAAGGGCGCTGATGCGCGTGATGGCACGCGAGCCGAAGGCCGTGCGGCGCGCGCTCGGAAGCGTCGCCCCCGATCTTACGAGGAGATCGTCAGGGCAGCGCTCGAAACCGTAGTCTTCATCGCGGGCCGAGACACCGGTCAGGGCGCGTCGAAGTCCGGTCGCGGCACCGGGATCGTATCACTTGCCGGCGGCCGTCGGAGCGCTTTCGGACGTGCCCCTGGCCGCGTCGGGCGGATCCGACTTCGCAGGAGCGCCGGCCTCTGTCTTGGTATCCACCTTGGCCGCCTCCGGCTGGAGCAGCGACAGGGTGATCGCCCGCGTGGCGTGCTCGGCCATGCACCGCAGGCCCAGATCGTTGAGCCGGAAATGGCGGCCCAGCATGTGCGCCTCGGTGGTGCGCTGGGTCGAGAGGAAGCGCATCGCCGCGTAGCGGTGGACCAGCGGCACCGCCTCGCGGCGGGCGACCTCCTGCACGGTGCGCACCATCTGCGTGTAGTAGGCGTCGTCGGCGAGGCTCTCGGTGAAGACCGGATCGATGAGCACGATGTCGATGCCGTGGGACTTCACCCACTGCACCGACTCGTCGAGTGCCTCGCCGAAGGCCTCGATGTCGACGCGGGCGAGCGCGTCGTTGGTGCCGACCTGCCAGACGACGAGATCCGGCTCCATCTCGGCGACCATGGAGCGGAGCCGCTCGCCCGCCCCGCTCGCCACCTCGCCGGGCAGCCCCCGCGCCTCGACCTCGACCTGCACGTCGGGCAGGGCCTGCTCCAGGGCGTTCTCCAGCTTCACCGGGTAACTCGCGGAGGCGCCGAGCCCCGCCGAGGAGGAGCCGATCGCGAGGACGTGGATCGGCCGCTTCTCCTTGAGCGCGGCCTTGACCGCCTTGAGCCGGGCCAGGGTGTAGAGCTTGGAGCCGGGGACCCGGCACTCGGGCGACAGGCTCTGGTCGAGCGCCTCCGCCGCCGCGGGCGATGGTGCGGGCGAGGAGGCGGCCGGGACCGGCGCGGGCGCCGATGTCTCGCCGAGCGCGGGTGAGGCGAGGCTCAGGCCGAGGGGGAGGAGGACGGCGAGTCCGCGGGCGAGGCGGCGTTGGGGGCCTTGCGTGTCGGCCGCGGTCTGCGGGAACGCCATTCGACGAACCATGCGGTAAAACCCAGTGCGATCAGGCCGGAGCCTACGACCGAAATGTCAACGAAGATACCGCCGCCGGTTTGGAAGCGCACGAACTGTCCGCCGAGGCTCAACAGCGATCCCATCGAGAATACCGCGAGCGAGTTGCGCCCCAAACCCGACAGAAACCGGGCGAGCGGGCCGACATGCGGAGCGATGAGAGCGTAGACGCCCTGGAACGCGAGCACCATGCCGCAGAAATGGATCAGCCGGGCGGGCGAGAGATAGGTCTTGTCGAAGGTGAAGACGAGGCGCGGCTCGGGCGCCAGCATCGGGTCGGGCCGCAATTCCAGAACCGCGAGCACGACGCCCACGATGACGATGACGATGCCGAGCGGCGTGAGGCGCCGCCACAGGCGCCGCAACCGCTCGGAGTCGCGCGTCACCTCGTTCGACAGGAAGCCCAGCACCAGCAGGAGCTGCCAGCAGAGCGGGTCGAAGAACCAGTCCCCCTCGCCCGGCCAGGACGGGAAATTCCACTCGAAGACGAGGCTCGCCCCGTAGAGCGACAGCGAGAGCGCCAGCAGGAGGACCCGGCTCACCCGGCCGATCAGCACCACCGCCGGCGCGATGGCGATCAGCACCACGTAGAGCGGCAGGATGTTGAAGAAGCCGAGCTGGTGGGTGAGCAGCACGACCCCGACCATGGTCTGGATCGGGTCGGCGAAGAAGCCGCCGGCATTGTGCCATTCGAGGATGAGCGGGTTGTCGAGGTAGAGCGCGCAGCCCGCGATCATGGCGAGCGCCAGCGCCATGATCGTGATCTGCGCGCGGTACACCTCGACGGTGCGCGACAGGAGCCGCAGAACGGTGATGAGTCGCGGCTCCGGCAGGCCATCGCGCCCGCGGGTGGCGAGCCCGATCGACCAGCCGGCCAGGAACACGAACAGCTCGGCGGCATCCGAGATGCCGTACTGCGAGAAGGTGTAGCGTTCGAAGAAGTTGCCGGGGATGTGGTTGATGAAAATCGTCACCAGCGCGAAGCCGCGCCAGAAATCGATCGCGTTCGGCTCGCGCATCGGGCTCCACGGTCCGGCGGTGTGACGTCGAAGCGGCAGGATCGCGGCCTCCCGCGCGGCGCGCGAGAGCGGCCGCACGGCGCCGTTCCGGGACCCGCGACCCGGAGCGGAAGGCGGCCGTCCTGATAGACCGCGCCGCGGTGGATTGGGAAGCGGGTGAGCGGTGACGAGGCTGCGATGACGGCTTTTCAGGCCGCCCCGCGCAGATGCCCCGCATGCCAGGCGCGGAGCGCCTCGAGGGTGACGATTCCGTCGGGCCAGACATGGCCCTGGAGATGGGCGTGCGGCGCGTCGGGCTCGCCGAGGTCGGAGACGGCGGAGAAAGCGCCGTCGAGGCGATGACTCTGCGTGTAGCGGCTGCGCGTGGCGAGCACCGGCAGGCCGGCGGCCAGCGCCGAGCGGATGCCGGCCGCCGAATCCTCGAAGGCGATTCCCTCGGACGGGTCGATTCCGAGGCGGTGGACGGCGAGCGCGAAGATGTCGGGCGCGGGCTTCTTCTGCGCCGCCTCGTCGCCGGCGGCGATCACGTCGAAGGGCTGCGCCTGGTTCGGGAAGTTGAGCCTGAGAAGCAGGTCGATGTTCGGCCGGCTGGTGGTGGTGGCGACCGCCAGCCGGACGCCCGCGTCCCGCGCCTGCTCGACGAGGCGCCGCACGCCGGGACGCAGGGCGAGGCCGCCGCTCTCCGCCAGCTCGCCGTAATAGCGGGTCTTGAGGTCGTGGATCTCCGGCATCCGGCGTTTCAGCCCGTCCGCCTCGCCCGGATGGAACTGCTCGATGTAGTGGACGAGCCGCTCCTTGCCGCCCATCACCTTGAGGAGTTCGGCGTAGAGGTCCGGCGACCAGTCCCAGGGCAGGCCGAGCGCCCGGAAGGCGCGGTTGAAACCCTGGCGGTGTAGGTCCTCGGTCTCGGCGAGCGTCCCGTCGACGTCGAAGATCAGCGCCCTCAGCATCGAACGCCGTCCCGCCCGGTGGCCGCGCGGGCCGCCTCGCGGATCGCCGCGATGTTTGCCTCGTAGCGATCCGGCCCGCCCTTGAAGGCCGCCGAGCCGGCGACGAGGATGGTGGCGCCCGCGCTCGCCGCCGGCCCCGCCGTCTCCGCGGTGATGCCGCCGTCGACCGAGATGTCGATGGACCGTCCCGCCGTCATCGCCTTGACGCGCGACACGGTCTCCAGCGCCGACTCGATGAAGCTCTGGCCGCCGAAGCCGGGATTGACCGTCATCACCAGCACGAGATCGACCATGTCGATCAGCGGCTCGATGGCGGAGGCCGGCGTGCCGGGGTTGAGCGCCACGCCCGCGCGCTTGCCCAAGGATCGGATGGTCTGGAGCGAGCGGTGGATGTGGGGGCCCGCCTCGACATGCACGGTGATCGCGTCGGCGCCGGCCTCGGCGAAGGCGGCGAGGTACGGGTCGGCCGGGGCGATCATCAGGTGGACGTCGAAGAGCTTGTCGGTGCAGGGCCGCAGCGCCTTCACCACCGCCGGGCCGAAGCTGATGTTGGGCACGAAATGCCCGTCCATCACGTCGAGATGGATCCAGTCGGCGCCGGCCTGCGCGATCGCCCGCGTCTCCTCGCCGAGCCTGGAGAAGTCGGCGGCGAGGATCGAGGGTGCGAGTAGGGTCATGGAACAGCTCGGAGCAACGATGCGCCGCCCCGCGTAAAAAAGCGCGGGCGGCCCTGGGAGGGAGGGACGTCCTGCAACCGATCTAGTGCATCGGCCGGCAAGATGCTCGCCGCCTTCGCGCAAAAAAGCCGGTGCGGCGAGGGCGGAGCGCCCCCCGCAATCATCACGAGGACGGCAACGGGGGCGCCCTCTCCCGCTCCGGCCGGTTCCACGCGTTCGGCTGGTCCTCCGCCCCGGTGCCGAGCGGGCATTGCACGATCACGCTGTCGCTCCAGCGGCCGTACTTGTAGCCGATGGCCGGCAGGTAGCCGACGCGGGCGAACCCGCAGGCTTCGTGCAGGCGCAGCGAGGCCTCGTTGCTCGCGTCGATATAGCCGATCATCTGCCGGTAGCCGCCCGCGGCGCAGGCCTCGATCAGCGCCGGCAGCAGGCGCCGCCCGATGCCCGCGTGCAGGTGGTCGGGATGCACGTAGATCGAGTGCTTGAGGGCGTAGCGGTAGGCCGGGCGCTTGCGGAACGGGACGGCGTAGGCGTAGCCGGCGATCTGCCCGCCCCGCTCGGCGACGAGATGAGGCAGGCGCTTGCTGCGCATGGTCTTGCGCCGCCGCCGCAGCTCGTCGGGCAGCAGGCGCTCCTCCTCGAAGTCGCCGGTATCGCCGACGCCCTTGCGGATGTGCCGCTCGTAGATCGCGATCATCGCCGGCACGTCGGCATCCGACGAGGGCCGGATCACCACTTCCGTGCCGGGCAGGACCGACGCCGCGCCCGCCGCCATCAGGCGCCCTCGCGCACGACGTAGGTGTGGAAGCGGATGCGCCCGTCCGGATCGGTCTCGCGATAGACGCCCTGGATCTCCGCCTCGAAGCCGGGGAACAGGTTGGCCGCCGCCTCGAACATCTTGAAATAGTCGAGCATGGGCTTGGCGCGCTCGTCGAGCCGCTCACCGGGCAGCACCGTGCCGATGCCGGGGGGATAGACGAGCATCAGGGTGGTGGCGATGCGTCCCTCGGCTTCCGCGATCGGCACGTAATCGACCCGGTTGCGCGTCAGCATCTGCGCGGCGGCCTTGGGCGGCATCACCATCTCGGGCAGGTGCTCGGGCATGAACTGCTTGCGCTGGAGCGCCGAGGTGCCCGATTCGCGGTGGAAGCTGTGGTAGTCGGCGCAGAGGTCGCGCAGGCCCACGCCCCGGTAGCGCTTGGGCCGGCGGGCGACGAATTCCGGCATGGCCTCTTCGAGCGGCACGTTGTCGTCGTGCAGGCGCTTGAAGGCGACGAGGCCGGAGATCAGCGTGCCGGCCTTCGACGACTCGACGCCCGGCGTCAGCAGGAAGAGCAGCGAGTTGAGGTCGTTCTTCTCCGGCACGATCCGGTTCTCGCGCAGGTACTGCGCGACGATCGGCGCCGGCACGCCGTGCTCGGTATAGGCGCCCGTCTTCCGGTCGAAGCCGGGGGTGAGCACGGTGAGCTTGTTCGGGTCGGTGATGGCGAAGCCCGGCGCGACGTGGGTGAAGCCGTGCCAGGCGGCGCCCGGCGTCAGCTCCCAGTAGCGGGCATCCGCGGCGAGCGCGTCGGTCGGGATCGATTCCCACGGGGTCTCGGTGCCGTCGGGGCCGGTCACCACGTCGGGCACGAAGGGGTCGAAGAACCAGCGCCGCTTCGGATCGGCCTCGCGCTCCTCGAACTCCTTGCGGATGGCCCGGGCCTTCTTCCGCCACTCGATGCCGAGCCGGATCGTGTCGTCCCACAGCACCACGCCGGAGCGGCCCTTCATCATCTGCGCGCCGACGTCGAGCGAGGCGAACAGGGGATAGAACGGCGAGGTCGAGGCGTGGACGAGGAAGCTCTCGTTGAGCCGCTTGTGCTCGACGCGCCGGGTCTGGCCGCGGATATGCCCGTCGCGGGTGTGGATCTGCGAGGCCTGGGAGAAGCTCGCGAGCTGCTTGTGGGTCGATTGCGTGGCGATGATGCCGGGCGAGGTCTCGTCGAGCCCGGTCAGGCCCATGGCGAAGCGGCGCTGGTAGAGCGGGTGGAACTTCATGAAGCCCGCCCAGGCCTCGTCGAACAGGATGTAGTCGCACAGGTGGCCGATCCTCTCGACGATCTCCTGCGCGTCGTAGATCGTGCCGTCATAGGTGCACTGCTCGATCACCGCGCAGCGGAACGGGCGCTCCCGGCGCCACGCCTCCTTGTCCTTCACCAGCGGGTTGTCGCGTATCCGCTCGCGGATGCGCCCCTCATCGAGCGCCTCGTGGTAGATCGGGCCGATCAGGCCGTAGGCGTTGCGGTCCGTTTCCAGAAAAATCGGGATGCCGCCGGCGAGCAGCAGAGCGCCGTGATGGGCGGCCTTGTGGTTGTTGCGGTCGAACAGCACGAGGTCGTCCTCGGCCACCAGCGAGCCCAGCACGACCTTGTTCGAGGCCGAGGTGCCGTTGAGGACGAAGTAGGTTTTTTCGGCCCCGAAGATTTTGGCCGCTTCCTTCTGCGCCTTCAGCGCGGGGCCTTCATGGGTGAGGAGATCCCCCAGATCGAGGACGGAATTGTCCAGATCATCGCGAAAGATCGCTTCCCCCAAGTGCTCGACGAAGATGCGGCCGATCGGCGAGCGGTTGTAGAAGATGCCGCCGTTATGGCCGGGGCAGGTCCAGAGCTGGTTGCCCTCCTCGGCGTAATCGACCAGCGCGCCGAAGAACGGCGTCTTGAGCGTGTCGGCGTACTGCGTCACCCGGGAGACGAGGTTCCTGGCGATGAATTCCGGCGTCTCCTCCGCGAGGAAGATGTAGCCGTCGATGAAGTCGAGCAGCTCGACCGGGATGTCTTCCAGCCGCTTGCGGCGGACCATGATGACGATCGGCATCTCCAGGCCGCGCCGGCGCATCATGTCGATGAGCGCGGCGGCCTTGCCCTCCAGGCCGCGCTTTCCCCAATCCACCACGAGGCAGCCGACCGCGGAATCGGTCTGCACGGCGATCGAGGCGTCCTCGACGCGCCGCGCCCGCACCACCTCGAAGCCGCGCGACTCGACCGCCGCGACGATCTGCTCGACCCGCGCGCCCTCCAGATCATCCGGATCAAAGGCGGGGGTGCACATCAGCACGGTGAAGCGGCGGTGAAAATCCATGGAGCGGGGCTCTCCTCACGAACGGGATGTCTGCCTTTCCGGCCCATCCACGACGATTCGATGACACGCGCCGGCTCAGGCGCAACCCTGCGCCGCCTCACCGCAGCGTGAGGGGAAAGCTCAGTTCCGTGAAACCTTCGAGCGTGAGCAGGCCGGCCGGCGGCGGCGGGAACGGCGCGGCCGCCTGGGCGGCGCGGACCGCGCGCTCGCCGAGGGCGGCCGGGCCGTCCTCGATCTCGACGCCGTCGAGGCCGCCCTTCGCGTCGATCCGCACCCGGATCGTCACCTGTCCGCCGCGTCCCGGCGCCGGCGCCCGATCCGCCATGCCGATGCGATTGACGATGCCGGCGACCCAGGCCTTCGCCCGGGCATCGACCCGCGGCGCGGCCGAGCCGATTTCAGGCAACGCGGCCAGCATCAGCGCCGCGAGGAAGACCGTCCGGAGGAAAACCGAGACCAAGACCAGGAACTCCGCAACGAAAAAGGGCGCCCTGCGGCGCCCCCGGAACGCGTGATCGTCAGCCGATCACATCCTGCTCTTCTTCTTCATCTTCTTCGATTTCATCTGTCCGCCGGAGCCGGACATCTTGTTCATGCTGCCCTCGGGCTTCACGCCGGTGGCGTTCGAGCCCGTCATCTGCGTGGTGTTTGCGCTCTGAGCCACGGCCGCCGTGCTCAGGGAAGCGGTGCCGACGAGGATCGCCGCCGCGAGGCCGATCACCTGTTTCATGAGCGTCTCCCGAATCTTATTGGCTTGTACTTGAACGCGACATCAACCGACGGCTGCGGCCGAGGTTCCTCGCCGGCGCGCTCCCTTCGTCGATGCGATGCAGCAACCGCGACGGGCGCGCGGCGCGTCAGAGGACGACCGAGGCGCCCCGGCGCAGGTGCTCGTCGAGGCGCGGCATGATCTCGACGAAGTTGCAGGGACGGTGGCGGTAGTCGAGCTGGCTCGCGAGGATGCCGTCCCAGGCATCCTTGCAGGCGCCGGGCGAGCCCGGCAGCACGAAGATGTAGGTGGCCCCCGCCACCCCGGCGGTCGCCCGCGACTGCAGCGTCGAGGTGCCGATCTTGTCGTAGGAGATCCGGTGGAACACCGCCGAGAAGCCGTCCATGCGCTTCTCGAACAGCGGCTCGATCGCCTCGGGCGTGACGTCGCGCCCGGTGAAGCCGGTGCCGCCGGTGGTGATGATGACGTCGATGGCCGGATCGCGGATCCAGGCCTCGACCTTCACCCGGATCGACACCGCCTCGTCCGGCACGATGTCCCGATCCGCGAGCCGATGCCCGGCCTGCGTGAGCCGCGCCGCCAGGGTGTCGCCGGATTTGTCGTCGGCGAGCGTGCGGGTGTCGGACACCGTCAGCACGGCGATCGAGAGGGGGATGAAGGCGCGGGGCGTCGGCTCGCTCGTCATGCTGCCGATGTTGTCCGATGGGCGGGCTTGGTCAACCGCCGCCTGACGTCGCGGGGGAGCCATGCACATCCCGGCCGAGCACCGCGTTGAGGCGCCGGGCCGCGCCGTGCTACGCGCGGAGCGATTTCGCGAGAGCGCGACACGTCCGAGGCTTTGGAAAAAAATGATCCCCCGCTACTCCCGTCCCGAGATGACCGCGATCTGGTCGCCGGAGAGCCGGTTCCGGATCTGGTTCGAGATCGAGGCTCACGCCACCACCGCTCTGGCCAACATCGGCGTCGTGCCGAAGGAGGCGGCCGATACGGTGTGGGAGAAGGGCCGCGACGCGGTCTTCGACGTCGTCCGCATCGATGAAATCGAGGCGGTGACGAAGCACGACGTCATCGCCTTCCTCACGCACCTCGCCGAGATCGTCGGGCCGGAGGCGCGGTTCGTCCACCAGGGCATGACCTCGTCCGACGTGCTCGACACCTGCCTCAACGTGCAGCTCACCCGCGCCGCCGACATCCTGATCAAGGATCTCGACGCACTGCTCGCCGCGCTGAAGCGGCGCGCCTTCGAGCACAAGCTGACCCCGACCATCGGCCGCTCGCACGGCATCCACGCCGAGCCCGTCACCTTCGGCCTCAAGCTCGCCCAGGCCTATGCCGAGTTCGCCCGCGCCAAGGACCGGCTCATCGCGGCACGGAAGGAGGTCGCGACCTGCGCGATCTCGGGCGCGGTCGGCACCTTCGCCAACATCGACCCGCGGGTGGAGGAGTACGTCGCCGCGCAGATGGGGCTCGCGCCGGAGCCGGTCTCGACCCAGGTGATCCCGCGCGACCGCCACGCCATGTTCTTCGCCGTGCTCGGCGTGATCGCGAGCTCGATGGAGCGCCTCGCCACGGAAGTGCGCCACCTGCAGCGCACCGAGGTGCTGGAGGCGGAAGAGTTCTTCTCCGAGGGGCAGAAGGGTTCGTCCGCCATGCCGCACAAGCGCAACCCGGTGCTCACCGAGAACATCACGGGCCTCGCCCGCATGGTGCGCGGCTACGTGACCCCGGCGCTGGAGAACGTGGCGCTCTGGCACGAGCGGGACATCTCGCATTCCTCGGTCGAGCGGATGATCGGTCCGGATGCCACCGTCACCCTCGACTTCGCGCTCGCCCGCCTCACCGGCGTGATCGACAAGCTCCTGGTCTACCCGGCCAACATGCAGAAGAACCTCGACCGGCTCGGCGGCCTCGTCCACTCGCAGCGGGTGCTGCTCGCGCTGACGCAGGGCGGGCTCTCGCGGGAGGATTCCTACCGGCTGGTCCAGCGCAACGCGATGCCGGTCTGGCGCGGCGAGGGCGATTTCCTGACGCTTCTCAAGGCCGACCCCGAGGTGACCGCCGTGCTCAAGCCGGAGCAGATCGAGGAGTGCTTCGATCTCGGCTACCACCTCAAGCACGTCGACACGATTTTTTCGCGGGTGTTCGGGTAGGCTTGATCGTCCTGCACGGAACCTGCTTCGCGCCGGACCGCCGACGAACGCGACTGCCTGAAGAGACGAGCATGAGCCGCACCGCCTATCTCAACGGTGAATTCCTGCCCCTGGACGAGGCCCGCGTGCCGGTCATGGACCGCGGCTTCCTGTTCGCCGACGGGATCTACGAGGTCGCCGCCGTGCTGCACGGCCGCCTCGTGGACAATGCCGGGCATCTCGCCCGGCTCGACCGCTCGCTGTCGGAGATCGGCATCCGCAACCCGCACACCGCCGAGGAATGGGAGCGGCTCGAGACGCAGCTCGTCGAAAAGAACGGCGTGCGCGAGGGCCTCGTCTACATCCAGGTGACGCGGGGCGTGGCGGAGCGCGACTTCTCCTATCCGAAGGGGGACGTGGCCCCGACGGTGGTGATGTTCACGCAGGAGAAATCCATCGTGAACAACCCGATGGCCGAGGCCGGCGCGAAGGCGATCACCGTGCCGGACCTGCGCTGGAAGCGGCGGGACATCAAGTCGGTGGCGCTGCTGGCCCAGGTTCTCGCCAAGCAGCAGGCGGCGGAAGCCGGCGTCGCCGAGGCCTTCATGGTCGAGGACGGCGTCGTGACGGAGGGCTCCTCCTCCACCGTCTTCATCGTGACGAAGGGCGGTGCGCTGGTGACGCGCCCGCTCTCCCACGCGGTCCTGCCCGGCATCACCCGCAAGGCGGTGCTGGCGCTGGCGGAGGAGACCGGCCTCGCCTTCGAGGAGCGGCTCATCAACGCGCGGGAGCTGCCCGAGGCGGCGGAAGCCTTCTACACCTCGGCCTCGGCCTTCGTGATGCCGGTGGTGGAGATCGACGGGAAAGCTCTCGGCGACGGCCGGCCCGGCCCGGTGGCCAAGCGTCTGCGGGAATTGTACTTCGCCTTCGCCGAGGGGAGCCGGACCTGACCTGACAGGAACGGGAAGGCGCGCGCGTCCGTTGGTTCCCGAAGGACCACCGAGGACGCGATGACCTTATCGAAGAACACGGTACGCGCCGCCGCGCTGCTCACCGCCCTGATCAGCACGGCGGCCTTCGCCCAGGATCCGACCGTGCCGCAGCGCGGGCAGGACAGCGATCCGAAACTGCCGCCTCCCCAGGAGCAGGTGCCGGAAAAGGTGCGGCCGGAGAGCGACACGACCGGCAGCACCCTCAGCGAGAAGCTCGAGAAGTCGGACGGGGTGATCAAGCCGCCCGCGGGCGTCGATCCCGAGATCAAGACGATCGCCCCCGAGCCGACCCCGAACTCGACCCCCATCATCAAGCCGCCGGGCAACGCCAAGTAGACCGTCAAGTAAGCCGACGCCAAGCCACGCAGAAGAGGCGCGCAGGGCAATCGCCCGAAGCTGCTTTGGCAGCTTCGCGGCGCGAAGAGCGCCGCGCACAGCGGGCTTTCTGGGGCCTCGGCCCCGGAAAGCGTCGAGCGGAGCGGAAGCCTGAGCCCGCGGAGGCGGGCGCCGGCGACTGAGGCCAAGAAAGAAACCAGGGTGATCGCTCTCAAGCGATCGCCCTGAGAGGCGCGCCGGCCGTGCGGAGCGGTCCCCAAAGGTCGGGGCCGCTTCCCTTGACCTGCCTGCCCAGATCGCCGAAGACGCCCCCGTATGCTCGATCCCCCGGCTCGACGGCCGGGGTTTTCGCGCGTGGCGCAACCGCTTGGCGCCCGCGCCAGCGATTGCGAGACAGGTCAGACGCGCATGGCGAACGTCGTCGTCGTAGGCGCCCAGTGGGGCGACGAGGGCAAGGGCAAGATCGTCGACTGGCTCTCGGAGCAGGCCGACATCGTCGTCCGATTCCAGGGCGGCCACAATGCCGGCCACACGCTGGTGGTCGGCAGCGCCGTCTACAAGCTCTCCCTGCTGCCCTCCGGCGTGGTCCGCCCGAACACGCTCGGCGTGATCGGCAACGGCGTGGTGCTCGACCCCTACGCGCTGGCCTCCGAGATCGACCGGCTCGCCGGCCAGGGCGTGACGGTGACCCGCGAGAACCTGCGGGTGGCCGACAACGCGACCCTGATTCTCTCGCTCCACCGCGAGCTCGACGCGCTCCGCGAGGACGGGGCCCAGGGCACCAAGATCGGCACGACCAAGCGCGGCATCGGCCCGGCCTACGAGGACAAGGTCGGCCGGCGCGCCATCCGCCTGATGGATCTCGCCGAGCCCGAGACCCTGCCGCCGAAGATCGAGCGGCTGCTCGCCCACCACAACGCGCTCCGCCGCGGCTTCGGCCTCGAAGAGATCGCCGAGCAGACAATCCTCGACGAACTGACCGGCATCGCCGAGCGGGTGCTGCCCTATCAGGACACCGTCTGGCACCTGCTCGACGAGGCGCGCCGGGGCGGCAAGCGCATCCTGTTCGAGGGCGCGCAGGGCGCGCTGCTCGACGTCGATCACGGCACCTACCCGTTCGTGACGTCCTCCAACACCGTGGCGGGCCAGGCGGCGACCGGCTCGGGGCTGGGGCCGCGGGCGATCGGCTACGTGCTCGGCATCGCGAAAGCCTACACCACCCGCGTCGGCGAGGGTCCGTTCCCGACCGAGCTGCACGACGCGATCGGCCAGCGCATCGGCGAGCGCGGCCACGAATTCGGGACCGTGACGGGCCGCAAGCGGCGCTGCGGCTGGTTCGACGCCTGCCTCGTGCGCCAGACCGTGCAGACCTCGGGCATCGACGGCATCGCCCTGACCAAGCTCGACGTGCTCGACGGCTTCGACGAGATCCGCGTCTGCACCGCCTACGACATCGACGGTCAGCGCTTCGACCATCTCCCCGCAAGCCAGGCGGCGCAGCAGCGCGCCGTGCCGGTCTACGAGACGATCCCCGGCTGGAGCGGCACCACGGCGGGCGCCCGTTCCTGGGCCGACCTGCCGGCCCAGGCGATCAAGTACGTGCGCCGGATCGAGGAGCTGATCGGCGCGCCGGTGGCGCTGCTCTCCACCTCGCCGGAGCGCGACGACACGATCCTGATGCACAACCCCTTCGAGGATTGAGGCCCGGACGGCGGGTAGAGACAGGCAGATCCGGGCACGATGGCCGACTATTATCCGCTGCTGGCACGCGCGCTCGACGCCCTGCCCGACCGATCCCCGGCCCTGCGCCGGGCCGTCTACGATCGCGCGCGCAGCGCCCTGATCGCGCAGCTCCGCTCCCTCGATCCGCCGGTGCCCGAGGCGGATATCGACCTCGAACGTCGGGCGCTCGATACGGCGATCGGGCGGCTGGAGGCCGAGTACGAGACGCCCCCGGCCGCGGTCGAGGTGCCGGCGAAGGCGCCCGAACCGGCGCCGCCCGAGCCGCC
>NZ_BPRD01000062.1 GCF_022179745.1 Methylorubrum podarium | reverse complement strand
GGCGCGGCGGCGGCGCGTAGTACGGGTCGGCGGCGGGCGCGTCGTAGCTGTCGCCCCACTGCGCCGCGGCCGGCTGCGGCAGGACGGACCACGCCGCGGCGAGCCAGAGGGCCGCGAGGACGAGAAGGCCGAGGATCGCAGGGGAACGCGGGCACGCGGTGCGATCGGTCGGGCGGCGGTGCATGCGCGAAGCCTCGATCGAAGGGGAGGGGCCGGGCTCGCCCGACCTCACATCCGCTCAGGATAGCGCCTCGGATCGTCCGCGTCTAAGGCCGCCCCTCCAGGCGCTCCAGCACTGCCGGCCGGGCGTAGCCGTCCGCGGGCAATCCCTCGCGGATCTGGTACTGCCGCACCGCCTCGCGCAGCTTCGGACCGGCCCGCCCGTCCTGGTCGCCCGCGTAGAGGCCCCGCGCGGTGAGCCCCGCCTGGAGGCGCTTGAGACCCGGCCCGTCGAGACGGGCGGCGCCGTTGGGCCAGGGGGCGGCCAGCGCCGGGCCGCCGGCCAGCCGGTCGGCGAGGTGGCCCACCGCCAGCGCGTAGGAATCCGAGGTGTTGTAGCCGCGGATCACCTCGAAATTGTCGGTGATGAGGAAGACCGGCGCCCCGAGGCCGCCAGGCAGGAACAGGCTCGCCTCGCCGCCCGCGGGCAAGGGCTTGCCGTCGGTGCGGCGCACGCCGCGGGCGGCGAAGTCGGCGAGCGGACCGCGATAGCGGGTCAGGTCGAAGTCCTTGGGCAGGCTGACCTCGTAGCCCCAGGAGAGGCCGGGCTTCCAGCCGAGCGAGCGCAGGTAATGGGCGATGGAGGCCAGCGAATCGGCCTCCGAGCGCCAGATGTCGCGCCGCCCGTCGCCGTCGAAATCGACCGCCTCCTTGAGGTAGACCGAGGGCAGGAACTGCACCTGCCCCATGGCCCCGGCCCAGGAGCCGACCATCCGAGCCGGCTCGATGTCGCCGTTCTCGAGGATCTGCAGGGCGGCCAGCAGCTCGTCGCGGAACAGGCTGCCGCGGTGCCGGGCGTAAGCCAGGCTCGCCAGCGCCCGGATCGTCGGCAGGGAGCCGGCGCTGGCACCGAAATCCGACTCGACGCCCCAGAAGGCCAGGACGATCGCGCGCGGAACGCCGGTCTTCGCCTCGATGGCGGCGAGCGTGGAGGCGAGCCGCTTGCCCTGGGCCTGCCCCTTGGCGATGCGGGCGCCCGACACCGCGCCGACGAGGTAGTCCCAGACCGGCCGGCTGAACTCGCCCTGGCGGCGGGTGCGGGCGACCACGTCGGGGTCGGGCCCGCCCAGGCCGGCGAAGGCGGCGTCGAACGTCCCCTGCGAGATGCCGCGGGCCGCGGCGTCGGATCGCAGGGAGGCGACGAAGCCGGAGAAATCGCCGTCATGCGCGGCCGCCGGGCTCGCCAGCAGCGCGAGGGCGAGGATGAGGACGGCGCCGGGCGCCCTCACCGCCGGTTCCGCTTCGCCAGGGCGTCCTCCCAGGCGAGCGCCTGGGCGACGATGGCGTCGAGGTCGTCGTGCTTCGGGGTCCAGCCGAGCTCGTTGCGGATGCGGTCGGCGCCGGCGATGATCTGGGCCGGGTCGCCCGCACGGCGCGGCGACAGGCGCACTTCGAAGTCGCGGCCGGAGATGCGCTTGACCACCTCCACCACCTCGAGCACCGAGTAGCCCCGGCCGTAGCCGCAATTAAGGGTCAGGCTCTCGCCGCCGCCCCGCAGGTGGTCGAGCACGGTCAGGTGCGCCGCGGCGAGATCCGAGACCTGGATGTAGTCGCGCAGGCACGAGCCGTCGCGGGTCGGGTAGTCGGTGCCGAACACCTCCAGATGCGTGCGCTGCCCCAGCGCCGCCTGCGTCGCCACCTTGATGAGGTGGGTGGCGGCCGGCATCGATTGCCCGGAGCGCCCGCGGGGGTCGGCCCCGGCCACGTTGAAGTAGCGCAGCACCCCGTAGGTGAAGCCGTGCGCCGCCGCCGCGTCGGCGAGCATCCACTCGCTCATCAGCTTCGAGCGGCCGTAGGGGTTGATCGGGTTCGCCGCCAGCGTCTCGGGCACCGGCACGATCTCCGGCTCGCCGTAGACGGCGGCCGTCGAGGAGAAGATGAAGTGCCGCACATTCGTGCGCGAAGCGGTCTCGATCAGCGCCCGCGTCTTCACGGTGTTGGCGAGGTAGTAGCCGAGCGGATCGGCGACCGATTCGGGCACGACGATCTTGGCCGCGAAATGCGCGACCGCGTCGATCCGGTGGCGCAGGATCGTCTCGGTGACGAGGGCTTGGTCAGCCACGTCGCCGACGACGAGGCGCACCTCGGGCGGCAGCGCCCAGTCGTAGCCGGTCGAGAGATCGTCGAGGACCACGACCTCCTCGTGCCCGGCATCGACGAGCGCGAGCACCATGTGGCTGCCGATATAACCCGCGCCGCCCGTGACCAGAACCGCCATCGTCCCCCCCGCTCCGTCTTCCGCCATCCGGCGACCGAACATTCAAGCCTGTTTAATGACGAAATCCTGCCAATCACACCCAAGCGGGGCTGTTGGCGGCGGCTCGCGTCCTATTTGATCTCGTCGATCAGGGCTTGCCCCGACACACGCCAAGAACGGGTCCCGCCACATGAAACGAATTCGCAAGGCCGTCCTTCCCGTCGCGGGCCTCGGCACGCGCTTCCTGCCGGCCACCAAGGCCGTGCCGAAGGAGATGCTCACCGTCGTCGACCGCCCCGTCGTCCAGCACGTCGTCGATGAGGCCCGCGAGGCCGGCATCGAGCATTTCATCTTCGTCACCGGACGCGGCAAGGCGGTGATCGAGGATCACTTCGACATCGCGTTCGAACTCGACCACACCTTGCAGGAGCGCGGCAAGACGGCGGCCTACGAGGAGCTGAAGAAGGACCTCCCCAAGGCCGGGCAGACCAGCTTCACCCGCCAGCAGGCGCCGCTCGGTCTCGGCCACGCGGTCTGGTGCGCGCGCGAGATCGTCGGCGACGAGCCCTTCGCCGTGCTGCTGCCCGACATGCTGAGCCGCGGCTGCATGGGCCAGATGCTGAAGGCCTACGAGCAGCACGGCGGCAACGTCATCGCCGTGGAGGAGGTGAAGCCCGAGGAGACCCACCAGTACGGCATCGTCGCCGTGGGCGAGACCTTCGGCCAGACCTTCGAGATCACCGGCATGGTCGAGAAGCCGAAGCAGGGCACCGCGCCCTCGAACTTCATCATCTCCGGCCGCTACATCCTCCAGCCCGAGATCTTCTCGATCCTGGAGCGGGGCGAGAAGGGGGCGGGTGGCGAGATCCAGCTCACCGACGCCATGATCCGGCTGGCCGAGCAGCAGAAGTTCTACGGCATGCGCTTCGACGGGCGCACCTACGACACCGGCTCCAAGATCGGCTTCCTCACCGCCAACCTCGCCTACGGCCTGGAGCGGCCGGAACTGGCCGACGCCCTGAAGGCGGAGATCCGGGCGCTGTTGGGCGATGCCTGAGCCGGCATGATCCGACCCCGGCCCGGGACAGCCCCGGCCGCTTGTGTCGGCCCAAGGGAGACTGTGTGACGAGGGAGTGAAATTCGCCCATGCGAAAACGCCATCGAGCCATGCGCTGATCGCAGGTGAAAACGTTATCGTTTCCCTTGCGATTTGTGCGCCGCGATGCGATTTGTGCATTGCGAGATCGCGATGGCGTCGCGGTCCCGTAGCCCTTCTTGGGCGTTTCCTCCCTAGACTTCGGGCCGTCCTTCGGGGCGGCCTTTTTTCTTGGCTGATCGAGTCTCGGCCGCTCCAGCCTCGGGCGGCGCGAGGCCTCGGCTCCGGCGGGACTACTCGGCCGCCATGCGAGGGGCCGACACCTCCACCGTCTCGGCGGCGACCCCGGCAAAGACGTCGGCGAGGTTGTCCGCGAGCGTCGCGAACCCGGCCGTCAGCGCCAGCGACTGCTCGTTCATGTAAAGCGCCCGGTTGATCTCGATCTGAAGCGCGTGCCGCCCGAGCCCCGGCTCGCCATAATGCTCGGTGATGAAGCCGCCGGCATAGGGCTTGTTGCGCACCACCTTGTAGCCGAGCGCCCTCAGGCGGCTCTCGACGCCCTCCACCAGGGAGGGCAGGCAGGCCGTGGCGAAGCGGTCGCCGAGCACGAAGTCGGCCTGCGCGCTCTCGTCACGACCGAGGCTCGACGAGGGCATCGAGTGGCAATCGATCAGGAAGGCCCGGCCGAAGGTCCGCGCCGTGCGGTGGATCAGCCCGCGCAGGGTCCGGTGATAGGGCTTGTAGAGCGTCTCGATGCGCCGCACCGCCTCCTCCACCGGCAGCCGCTCCCGGTAGATCTCCTGCCCGTCGGCGACGATGCGCGGCACCGTGCCCAAGCCTCCGGCCACCCGCATAGAGCGGGTGTTGGCGTAGGAGGGCAGGCGGCCGGCGAACATGCGGGGGTCGAGTTCGTAGGGCTCGCGGTTCACGTCGAGATAGGCGCGGGGGAAGTTCGCCCGCATCAGGGGCGCGCCGAGGCCGACGACGGACGCGAACAACCGGTCGACATGGGCATCTTCCGAGCGGCGCAGGGCGAGCGCGTCGAGCCGGGACGAGGCGAGGAAGGAGACGGGGTAATGCGCGCCGGAATGCGGCGTGTTGAACACGAACGGGATCGCGTGCTGCGCCGGCTCGTCCACGACGAAGGGTGGATCAAACGCCTCGGGGCCGTCGGGCTGTGATGGGCTCATCGAGACGTGGGTGCCTGAGCATGGCGCGAAGGGAACATCGCGCCACTTTGCGGCGGCTCGCCGGCCCTGTCCACCATGCGCCGCACCGTGGCGTCACAGTGGCGCGAGAGGGACAGGACGGGCGCGCCGGCCGCCGGGTGCGGCCCGGCACCGGGCAGGATTAATGCTCTGTTTACCAAGCCGACGCTTTATGAAATGAACACCACCGAGCGTCTCACACAAAGCTCCGGCCGCGCTGTCCTGCCCCGAAGGGAGATGGTAGCGACCGGTCGTTGCCGAGACACTCCAAAGGCGCATGGGCACCGGGACGCCGTTCGATGAAGATCCTGCTCGCGGAAGACGACAACGACATGCGCCGGTTTCTGGCCAAGGCGCTCCAGAACGCCGGCTACGACGTGCTGTCCTTCGACAATGGTCTGTCCGCCTATAACCGCCTGCGCGAGGAGCCGTTCGAGCTCCTGCTGACCGACATCGTCATGCCGGAGATGGACGGCATCGAGCTGGCGCGCCGCGCCACCGAGCTCGATCCCGACATCAAGGTGATGTTCATCACCGGTTTCGCCGCGGTGGCGCTGAACCCGGATTCCAAGGCGCCGAAGGATGCGAAGGTGCTCTCGAAGCCCTTCCACCTGCGCGACCTCGTCAACGAGGTCGAGAAGCTGCTGGCCGCCTGAGGCACTCGCCGGGAGCCGGGGCGGCGTTCTTCCCGCGCTGTGGCCCGGCCGCAGTAGGAAGACGCCCGCGGCTCGCCTATATCCGTCGCTTCCCCTCTCCTCGGGCGCGCGACGGACTCATGCAGCCGGTCACGATCTACACCACGGCCTGGTGCCCCTATTGCTCGGCGGCCAAGAGCCTGCTGCGCGAGAAGGGCGTGTCTTTCCACGAGATCGACGTCGAGAAGACGGCGGGCGCCCGCGCGACCATGGTCCAGCGGGCCGGCGGGCGCACCTCGGTGCCGCAGATCTTCGTCGGCGACCAGCATGTCGGCGGCTGCGACGACCTCTACGCCCTGGAGCGGGCCGGCGACCTCGATCCCCTGCTCGCCGCATGACGGACCTGTCCGACCGCAAGCCGTTCGTCGCCGCCTGCGTGCAGATGCGCGGCGGGCGCGACCCGGCCGCCAACCGCGAGGCCGCGGTGGCGGCGGTGCGCGAGGCGGCGCGCCGGGGTGCGGCCTACGTGCAGACGCCGGAGACGACCTCGCTGATCGAGCGCGACCGCACGGCCCTGTTCGAGAAGGTCGGACCGCAGGAGCGCGACGCGACGCTTGCGGCGCTGCGCGAGGTTGCACGGGCGGAAAAGATCGTTCTGCAGATCGGCTCGCTGGCGATCCGCGAGGGCGAGAGGATCGCCAACCGCGCCTTCCTGATCGACGCGGCGGGCGAGATCCAGGCGGCCTACGACAAGCTCCACCTCTACGACGTCGATCTGCCCAACGGCGAGAGCTGGCGGGAATCGGCGACCTATTCGGGCGGCGATTGCGCCGTCGTCGCCGAGACGCCCCTCGCCAGCCTCGGGCTGACGATCTGCTACGACATCCGCTTTCCCGCCCTCTACCGGGCGCTGGCCGAGGCCGGCGCCACGGTGATGACTGCACCGGCCTGCTTCACCCGCCAGACCGGCGAGGCGCACTGGCACATCCTGCAGCGGGCACGGGCCATCGAGACCGGCTCCTTCATGATCTCGGCGGCGCAGGGCGGCCGGCACGAGGACGGGCGCGAGACCTTCGGGCACTCGCTCATCGTCGATCCGTGGGGCCGCATCCTCGCCGAGGCAGAGGGCGACGCGCCGGGCCTCATCCTCGCCGAGATCGACCTCGCGCGGGTCGCGGAGGCGCGCGCCCGCATCCCCACCCTGTCCCACGCGCGCAGCTTCGGCGTGCGGCGCTCCTGAACGCTCCCCATCTCTCCCGCATGATCCGCTTCACCCTCGCCTGCGACTCGGGCCACCGGTTCGAGAGTTGGTTCCCGTCCAACGCGGCCTACGACGAACAGGCGGCCCGCGGCCTCGTGACCTGCCCGTTCTGCGACTCGCTCAAGGTCGCCAAGGCGCCGATGGCGCCCGCGGTGGCGCGCACCGATCGCGGCCGGGCCGAGGCTCCGGCGGCGCAGCTCCCCGTTCCGGCCGGGGCGGACCAAGCCCCGACACCGACGCCGATGATCGCCGAGCCGGAGCGGCAGTTGCGCGCCCTCCTGCGGGCCGTGCGTGAGCACTTGGTCGCGAGCGCCGAGCATGTCGGCGACCGCTTCGCCGACGAGGCGCGGGCGATCCATTACGGCGATGCCGAAGGGCGCCCGATCTACGGCGAGGCGAGTGCGCAGGAGGCGCGGGCGCTCGTCGAGGAGGGTATCGAGGTGATGCCCCTGCCGCCCGCCCCCGACGACCGGCACTGAGGTTCCGTCGGCGGCGTGGGGCTCAGGCCTCGATGCGTTGGGCCGGGAAGCGGAACGCGACGGTGGTGCCCGCCGGGTCCCGCGGCAGGACGCTGTTCGTGCCGCCGACCTGACGGGTCAGGACGCTGATCAGGGTCGCCTCGAAGCTCCCGTCGGCCGCGGCGGACAGGCCGATCCCGTCATCCTCCACCGACACGATCAGATCGTCCCCGTCGCGACCGACGCGAAGGGCGAGCCGGCCGGCCCGCGACGGGAAGGCGTGGCGAATGGCGTTGGAGACCACCTCGTTGACGACCAGCGCGAGCGGTCCCGCCGCCTTCGGCCGGATCCGGAACGGTGCGAGATCGAGGTCGAGGGCGATGTCGCGCCGGCCCGACGCCTCGATCAGGGTCACGGCGATCTCGCGGGCGAGGTCTGCGAGATCGTGGCCCGCGGCGCTCTCCTCCTCCGAGGCGGGCTGGCGGTAGAGCGCGCCGAGGGCGTCGACCCGCCCGATCGCCTCGGCGAGCGCCGCGCGCACCGCCGGATCGCGGCTGTTGCTGCTCTGAAGCGTCAACATCGCCGAGATCATCTGGAGATCGTTGCGGGCGCGGTGCCCGATCTCGCTCAGCAGCAGCGCGTTGGCGTCGAGGGCCGCCCTGGTCCGGTCGCGCTCGGCGGCGAGGGCGTGGCGCTCGCTGACATCGAGCTGCGAGGCGAAGAAGAACAGGAGCGTGCCGTCCTCGTCGTGGACGGGGCTGATGTAGAGCGCGTTGTGGAAGGTCGAGCCGTCCTTGCGGTAGTTCAGAAGCTCGGCCTGGATGTCAGTCTCGTCACGGATCGCCGCGCGCAGCCGCGACACCGTGTCGAGATCCGTGCCGGGCCCCTGCAGGAAGCGGCAATTGCGCCCCATGACCTCCAGCCGCGCGTAGCCGGTCAGTCGCAGGAACGCGTCGTTGGCGTAGATGATCGGGTTGTCGAGCTGGCGCGGGTCGGTGATGATCATCGCCATCCGCGTCGCCCGCACGGACGCCGCGAAGGGATCGCCCCGGCTCGACCGGGCGCTCGTCCGGATCCGCTCGGCCAGCTGCCAGTCGTCGCCAGGCTCCATCCGCTCCCGATCGCTCCCCGATGCAAGCCGCCGGGGCGGTGACCGCGCGTCCGACCCCGTCGCCAAAGCGGACGGCAATGACCATATCACGCGAATTCGAGCGTGATGCCAGCGGGTTCTACGGCTCCGCGCCGCGTCTCGCGATCACCAGAGGACACAGCGATGCTCCTGTTCCGCAAGCGACCCGAGATGCCGACGCCGTCCGAAGTGCTCCCCGGCCGGCCGCAGCCCCTGCCGACCGCCGAGCGCCACTTCGTCAACGGAAACCCGCTGAAGGGGCCCTATCCGGAGGGCGTCGAGACGATCGTGCTCGGGCTCGGCTGCTTCTGGGGGGCGGAGCGCAAGTTCTGGCAGCTGCCCGAAGGCGTCCACGTCACCGCCGTGGGCTATGCCGGCGGCTACACGCCGAACCCGACCTACGAGGAGGTCTGCAGCGGCCTCACCGGCCACAACGAGGTCGTGCTCGTGGCCTACGACCCGGCCGTGCTGCCGCTGGAATCCGTGCTCAAGACCTTCTTCGAGAGCCACGATCCGACCCAGGGCTACCGCCAGGGCAACGACGTCGGCACGCAGTACCGCTCCGGCATCTACACGCGGGACGGGGCGCAGGCCGCCACGGCGCGGACGGTGCGGGACGCCTACGCGCGGGCCCTCGACGCGCGGGGCTTCGGGCCGGTCACGACGGAGATCGTGCCGCTCGACGCCTTCTACTTCGCGGAAGAGTACCACCAGCAATACCTCGCCAAGAATCCCGGCGGCTATTGCGGGCTCGGCGGCACCGGCGTGTCCTGCCCCGTCGGCGTCGGCGTGGCGGCGGAGTGAATCGTCGCCCGGCCCCCGCGCGGCGGACCCAAGCGTGACCGTCTTGCGGGGCCGCGGCGCCCGTGCCACATCCCGGCCCGCTCGGAAGGCCGGGATCGAGAGACAATGCTGGAACGTGGCTTCGAACGCTTCCTCTTCGCCTGCCGCTGGCTGCTGGCGCCGTTCTACGCCGCGCTGACGGTCACCCTCGTCGTCCTGCTGGTCCGGGTCCTGATGGAGCTCGGCCACGTCGTCGCGCACACGCTGGACTCGACCGAGTCGCAGACCATCCTCGGCGTGCTCGCCCTGGTCGATCTGACCTTCACCGCCTCGCTGCTGATCATCGTGATCTTCTCGGGCTACGAGAATTTCGTCTCGAAGTTCGATCACACCGACCACAAGGACTGGCCCACCTGGATGGGCACGATCGACTTCACCGGGCTCAAGCTGAAGCTGATCTCCTCCATCGTCGCGATCTCGGCGATCCAGCTCCTGAAGTCGTTCCTCGACGTGAAGAACTACAGCGACCGCGATCTCGCCTGGCTGGTGGGCATCCACATGGTCTTCGTGGTCTCCGGCCTGCTGATGGCTCTCACCGACCGGATCTCGGCCGGACACCACGAGAAGTAGCCTCCACCCGCCCGTTCGGCCTCGGCAACGGTCCCCGCTCATCGGGCGACGAGCGAGCCCTGTTCATGCGGCGGCCGAAGTCTTGCCCTTGGTGCGCTTGCGACGCGGCGCCCCTTCCGAATCCATCGGATAGGGCTTCGCCAGGGCGGCGATCGGGATCTTCCAAGCTTCGCTGACGGCCCTGATCTGGTCCAGGGTCATCCCGCGCTTCCGGCCGAGGATCTCCGACGCCCGCGAACGCGAACCGAGCAGGTCGGCCAGTTCCGTTTGGCTGCGCCCCAGATGCTCGATCGCGTAGTGTAGAAGCTCGACCGGATCGCTCTCCGGGATCGGGTGATGCTTGCTCTCGTAGGCTTCGATGAGCGTCGTCAGAACGTCGAAGCGCTCCGCCTCGGGGGTTCCGATCTCGGGCTCGTGGTCGAAATACGGTTCGATCTCCCGGAGGGCCCAGGTCAGATCGTCGTCATTCCGGATAGCTCTGACATCCATCATCCTACCGTCTCAGGATCGATCCGATCGTATTCGGCGTGGGTGCCGACAAATTTGATGAGCACGCGCCGATATCGATAGGATACATGCACGATCAGGCGGAATTCATTGCGGCGAATATCGAAGATGACGCGATTGTCGCCGACGAAGTCTACACCTTTGCCGAATGCGGCCTTGATGTCTTCCGGGCCGGACCAGTTCGCGGCATTGACCTTTGTGTACCAGTCGGACAAGCCACCCCGCGATCGCGGGTGAGCCTCCCAGAAGGTACGGAGCGTTCGTTTCGCAACGACCTGCATGGCGACAGCTAGCATGTTCCACGATTGGGAACAAGTACACCGTCATACACGCGGGCCGTCATGTTCGACCTGCCGCGGGCGAACGGCGGTTTAGCGCGCGTGCAACACCGCGCGGCAGGCGTCCGGCAGGGCGGCCAGCGTCATCGGCGGGCGGGGTTTCGGGGGCGTCTTGGGCTTGGGCGGGTTCAGCACCGCCGGGCTGAACCAGTAATCGAGCTCCGCGCCGCAGCCGTCGCCGGGGGGCGGGGGAGCCTGGTCGTCGCAGGAGGCTTCGCCGCCGGGGCAGGCGAGACGGATATGGTAATGGTAGTTGTGCCCGTACATCGGACGCACCTTGGTGAGCCAGCCGCGATCCCCACCGGCCTCGCGGCACAGGGCCTTCTTGATCGCCGCGTTGACGAAGATCCGCGCCACCTCCGGCTGCTTGGCCGTCAGGCGGATCAGCGCCGTGTGCTGGCGCGTCCAGACGTCCGGGTCGATGTCGAGCCGGTCGGAGCGCACGACGTTCGTGGCCGAGGTCTCCTCGCGCTCGGCCCGGCTCATGCGGTGATCGGGCATCGGCGTGAGCCAGACGTCCACGTCGAGGCCGAGCTGGTGCGAGGCGTGGCCGGTGAGCATCGGCCCGCCACGGGGCTGCGACATGTCGCCGACGAGGAGGCCGGGCCAGCCGGCCTGCGGCGCGCGGGCGGCGAGCCGCTCGATGAAGTCCACGAGATGGGGCGTGCCCCACATCCGGTTGCGCGAGGGCCGCATGACCTGCCAGGTCGCGCCGTCCATCGGCAGCGCCTCGCCGCCGGAGAAGCAGCCCTTCGCGTAGGAGCCGAAGGACCGGGCCGCACCGCCGGCCGGCCCGGTGACGCGGCCGAACAGGGCCTTGGCCGGCGTCGAGGGATCGTCGGGATTGGCCAGCGGGGGCAGCGGCTTCGGGTTGACGCTGCCGCGGTCCTGCGCCGCGGCCGGGCCGATCAGCACCGGCAGGGCGAGCGCGAGGGCGGGGAGGGTCAGGCGGGTCAGCGGCATGCGCGTCGGCTCGTCCGGGATGGCGGGGCAGGGGCGGAGCGGGCCGGAACGTGACCGGCCGCATGGGCGTTTTTTATGGCAAGCTGTAACAACGTTGCAGGATGACCGCCATGGATCAGGTTCGTTCCGACAATGCGACCGATGGTGCGATCTCCGCGGCGCTGACCCATAGCCTGATCGCCAGCGACCGCGTCATCGGCACCGAGGTGCGCCGGGTGGACGGGAGCAAGGTCGGCCGCATCGAGCGGCTGATGCTCGACAAGCGCTCGGGCCGCGTCGCCTACGCGGTGATGAGCTTCGGCGGCTTCCTCGGGATGGGCGAGGAGTACTACACGCTGCCCTGGGCGGTCCTGCGCTACGACACCGGGCTCGATGCCTACGTCGTCGACATCACCGAGGCGCAGCTGCGCGACGCGCCCGCCCGCTCGCCGGAGGGCGGCGACCCGGAAGACGAGCGCGCCTGGGAGGAGCACGTCCACCGCTACTACAACGCGGCGCCGTATTGGGGGATCTGAGGACGCCCTCGCCGAAGCGCGGTCAAGGCCGCGTTAAAAACCCGATCGGCTCCCGCGGCGGCTGGCCGAGCCAGACCAGAACCGCTCCGAGACCGAGCCCGAACAGGGCCGCCGGAACGAGGCCGAGCGGCGTCAGCAGCACCGTCTCCGCCCAGGGCGCGGCCTGCCGGATCGTCGCCCCGAGGGCGGTGATCCGCTCCTGCGGCAGGGACTGGATCAGTTCGGCGAGGCTCGTCACCCGCAGGCCGTTGTTGGCGATGGAGCGGGCACCGTCGTAGCAGAGCTGCACGAAGCCGGCCGCCATCACCACGAGCCCGAGAGCCCGGCTGAGGAACGGCAATCCGAGAAAGCGGGAGACGGTTCGCAGCATGTTCGCCCTCGCGCGGAGGCGGGTGACCCGCCACCGCGACGCTTCCGGCCTGAGTAGGCCGAGGCCGCCGCTCAAGGCAAGCCGCCGGTTCCGGCCTCCCGGCGCGGCGTCGCCTCCCGCGCCGTCGCGCGGGCGAGCAGCACGGCTCCGAACAGCGCCGAGAGCAGCGAGCCGCCGAGCACGCCGAGCTTGGTCTCGGTCTCGTGCAGCCCGTCCGTGAAGGCGAGCGCGCCGATGAACAGGCTCATGGTGAAGCCGATGCCGCACAGGAGCGCGACGCCGTAGACCTGGACCCAGGTCGCCCCCGCCGGGCGGGAGACGAGTCCCAGCGCGGCGGCGAGGCGCACGCTCGCGAAGATGCCGACCTGCTTGCCGAGGAAGAGGCCGAGGGCGACGCCGAGGGTGACGGGCTCGATCAAGGCTCGCGCCGGCAGGCCCAGCAGCGTCACCCCGGCATTGGCGAAGCCGAAGATCGGCACGATCAGGAACGCGACCCAGGGCGCGAGGGCGTGCTCCAGCCGGTGCAGCGGCGAGGTCGTGTCCTCCGGCCGGCCCGGGCTCGGGCGGATCGGC
>NZ_BPRD01000061.1 GCF_022179745.1 Methylorubrum podarium | reverse complement strand
GGCCTCGATCCGGGCGACCGGATCGTGGCCCTGGGGGCCCATCTCCTGAAGGCCGACCAGAAGGTGCGTCAGGCGCCCTCCAGCATGACGGGGGTGGGGCGATGAGCGGCTTCAACCTCTCGGCCCTGGCGGTCCGCGAGCGGGCCGTCACGCTCTTCCTGCTCATCGCGCTGACCGGCGCGGGCGTCTTCGCCTTCCAGAAGCTCGGACGTGCCGAGGACCCGGCCTTTACCGTCAAGGTCATGACGGTCTCCGCCGCCTGGCCGGGCGCGACCGCCGAGGAGATGCAGCGCCAGGTCGCCGACCCGCTGGAGAAGCGGCTGCAGGAACTCGTCTACTACGACCGGACCGAGACGACGGTCCGGCCCGGCCTGATGACGACCAAGGTCATCTTCAAGGACAACATGCCGCCGTCGAAGCTCCCGTCGGAGTTCTACCAGGCCCGCAAGAAGCTGTCCGACCAGGCCGCCAGCCTGCCGCGCGGCGTGCTCGGGCCGTTGTTCAACGACGAGTTCTCGGACATCTACTTCGCCCTCTACGCGGTGCAGGCCAGGGGCCTGCCGCATCGCCAGCTGGTCCTGCGCGCCGAGGACCTGCGCCAGCGCCTGCTGCGGGTGCCGGGCGTCGAGAAGATCAACATCCTCGGCGAGCAGGCCCAGAAGATCTTCGTCGAGATCTCCTATCAGCGCCTCGCCACCCTCGGCATCAACGGCCAGCAGCTCCTGGCCGCGCTGGCCAACCAGAACGACGTGACGCCCGCGGGCTTCGTCGAGGCCGCCGGACCGCGCGTCTACCTGCGCCTGGACGGGGCCATCGACAGCCTGGACGCGATCCGCAACCTGCCCGTGGCGGCCGGCGACCGCAGCCTCAAGCTGGGCGACATCGCCGAGGTCAGGCGCGGCTACGAGGACCCCAGGACCTTCGAGATCCGCAACGACGGCGAGCCGGCCCTGATGCTCGGCCTCGTGATGAAGCCGGGCTTCAACGGCCTCACCCTCGGCCAAGCGCTGAACGCCGAGGAAGTCGCCATCCACCACGAGACGCCCGCCGGCATCACGTTCACCAAGATCACCGATCAGGCGAAGGTCATCGACGACGCCATCCACGAGTTCATGGTGAAGTTCTTCACCGCCCTCGGCGTGGTGATCTTCGTCAGCCTCGTCGCGCTCGGCTTCCGCGTCGGCATCGTGGTGGCGCTCGCCGTGCCGCTGACGCTCTCGGCGGTGTTCGTGGTGATGATGCTCACCGGCCGCGACTTCGACCGCATCACGCTGGGCGCCCTGATCATTTCGCTCGGGCTCCTGGTCGACGACGCCATCATCGCCATCGAGATGATGGTGGTGCGCATGGAGGAGGGCTACGACCGGATCGAGGCGGCGACCTATGCCTGGAGCTCGACCGCCGCGCCGATGCTGACCGGCACGCTGGTCACCATCGCGGGCTTCCTGCCCGTCGGCTTCGCCGCCTCGACGGCCGGCGAGTACGCCGGCAACATCTTCTGGGTGGTCTCCTTCTCGCTCATCGTCTCGTGGATCGTGGCGGTGACGTTCACGCCCTATCTCGGGGTGAAGTTGCTGCCCAACATCAGACGGGTCGAGGGCGGACACGACGCCATCTACGCCACGAAGAATTACGAGCGCCTGCGGCGCGTCGTGCGGATGTCCGTCGATCACAAGTGGCTGGCGGCCGGCATCACGGTCGGCTTGTTCGCCGCCGCGGTGGTCGCCATGGGCCGTGTCGAGCAGCAGTTCTTCCCGAACTCGGAGCGACCCGAACTCATCGTCGAGGTCACCCTTCCGGCGGGCTCGGCCTTCGCCACCACCGAGACCAGCGTCAAGGCGATCGAGGCGGCGGTGCGGGCGCTGCCGGAGGCGCGGGAGATCACGAGCTATATCGGCCAGGGCATGCCGCGCTTCGTGCTCTCGTTCGATCCCGAGTTGCCCGATCCGGCCTTCGCCCAGATCGTGGTCCAGACCGCCGACGCCCATGCCCGCGACGCGTTGCGCGTGAAGGTGCGTCAGCTCGTGGACGAGGGTCGCTTCCCCGAGGCGCGGGTGCGGGTGCTGCAGATCGTGTTCGGGCCGCCGGTGCGCTTCCCGGTCGCCTTCCGCGTGGTCGGGCCGGATCTCGACGTCATCCGCGGCATCGCGGCGGAGGTGGCCGAGGCGATGGCCTCCAACCCCAACATGCGCATGGTCCATCTCGACTGGGGCAACAAGACCCCGAACCTGCGCCTCGCCCTCGACCAGGAGCGCCTGCGCCTGATCGGTCTGACGCCGAAGGAGGCCGGCCAGCAGCTGCAGAACTACCTCAACGGCACGCCCGCGACCCAGGTGCGCGAGAACCTGCGCTCCGTCGACGTGCTGCTGCGCAGCCCCGGCCCCGAGCGGCGCTCGCTCGGCGACATCGGCGACCTGACGCTGGCGACCAAGGACGGGCGGCAGGTGCCGGTCTCGCAGGTCGCCCGGCTCGAGAGCCGCTCCGAGGACGCGGTCCTGAAGCGCTACAACCGCGAGACCTATATCCGCGTCCAGGGCGACGTCCTGGACGGCAAGCAGCCGCCGGACATCCACGCCCAGGTCTTCCCGCTGCTCGACCCGATCAAGGCGAAGCTGCCGCCGGGCTACCGCATCGACACGGCCGGCTCGGTCGAGGAGAGCGTGAAGGCGCAAAGGTCGCTGGCGGCGGTGTTCCCGCTGATGCTGTTCGTGACGCTGACGGTCATCATGATCCAGGTCCGGTCGTTCTCCGCCATGTTCATGGTGTTCGCGACCGCCCCGCTCGGCCTCGTCGGGGCCGCGCCGACCCTGCTGATCTTTCAGCAGCCCTTCGGCTTCAACGCGATCCTCGGCCTGATCGCGCTGTCGGGCATCCTGATGCGCAACACGCTGATCCTGGTGGACCAGATCCATCACGACCAGGCGGCGGGTCTGTCCGACTACGACGCCATCGTCGAATCCACCGTGCGGCGGGCCCGCCCGGTCATCCTGACGGCGGCGGCCGCGATGCTGGCCTTCATCCCGCTCACCCACTCGGTGTTCTGGGGGGCGCTGGCCTACGTGCTGATCGGCGGCGTGGGCGTCGGCACCCTGCTGACGCTGCTGTTCCTTCCTGCCCTCTACGCGCTCTGGTTCCGGGTGGCGCGGGAGCCGCGGGGGAAGGAGGCCGCCTCCGGGCTCCACGCCGTGCCGATGCCGGCCAAACCCTGACACGGGACACCCCTTCGACGCCCCGCCTTCGGGGCCGACCGGGATCGCGCGTTCGTCCTCCGAACGTGCGATGCGTCGACCGGCCTGCGACTCCTGCCCACCTCGCGCAGGCCGGTCGATCCGCTCTCCTCACGCCATCGAACCGTCGGAGCTCGCCCCACCGGTCGTCCTTCAATACATGACTTGATACATCTATATGATCATCCGCAACGGCGAAGGATGGTAGGATGCCCAGGGTCTCGCAGGAGCAAGCCAAGCTGAACCGCCAGCGCGTCGTCGAGGTCGCCTCCTCCCTGTTCCGGGAGCGCGGCCTGCACGGGATCGGCGTCGTGGACATCATGGCGGCCGCCGGCCTGACCCACGGCGGCTTCTACGGTCAATTCGCCAACAAGGACGCCCTCGCGGCCGAGGCTTTCGATGCCGCGATCGGCGCCGAGTACCAAGCGAACCTGGACGCCTTCATCGAGAACTATCTCTCCCTCGGACATGTCCGGACGCCCGGGCGGGGCTGTCCCGTCGCCGCCCTGGTGAACGACGTCGGTCGGGAGCCGTCCGGAAGCGCCCTGCGGTCGCGGTTCACCCATGCGGTCAAGGGTCTCGCCGGCCTCATCGCGGACAGGCTGCCCAAGAGCTCGAAGGAGCGGCGCCGGCAGCGCGCCCTGGTGGCGCTGTCGACCATGGTCGGGGCGGTGGTGCTGGCGCGGGGTGTCGACGACGAGGCCTTGGCCGACGAACTGCTCGAGGCGGCGCGCACCACCGTCCCTGGCTCGGCCGGCCCGGGATAGCGCTCTCAGAACTCGATTGCCCCTCGCGAGGTGAAATCCTCAGGGATCGACGCCGAACGGCCGGGTCGGCACCGAGTGTCCCCCGCGACATCCGATGGGCCCCTGCGGTTTCTCCGCCATCATCGGGCAAGGCCCGTGGTGATCGCCCGGAAACCGTCTCAGATGTAGGACGAGGCCAGGGCCGGCGAACCTTCGAGCGCGTGGGCGAGCACTTCCAGGCCGTGCGTGATCTGCTGCCGGGTCGAGGGGCCGCCGAGGCAGAGGCGCACCGCCTCCGGCGGCGTCCCGGCCACGCAGAACGGGTCGCTGCCGACGACGCCGAGCCCGGCCGACCGTCCCTGGCTGGCGAAGGCCGAGCGCGTCCAGCCCTCCGGCAGGGTGATCCAGCCATGGAAGCCGTGCGGGTCGGCGGTGTAGGTTCCGGCCGGCAGGAGCGAGGCCGCGATGCGTTGGCGGGCGCTGGACTCCTCGCGGACGAACTGCACGATGGCCTCGGCCGTCCCGTCCATGATCCAGCGCGTCGCCAGGGCCGTCGAGATCGGCGACGCCATGACCGTCGCGGCCCGCAGCGCGCCGCCGAGCGGCAGGGCCGACCGGGCGCTCGGGGCGATCAGGAAGGCGAGGCGAAGCCCGGCGCCCAGGCACTTGGCGAGGCCCGCGACGTAGTAGGTGATCTCCGGCGCCAGTTCCGCGAAGCTCGGCGGCGGGGTCGGGCAGATGCGCGCGTAGGCGTCGTCCTCGATGAGGGTGACGGCGTAGCGGCGCGCCATTGCGATCACCGCCTCCCGCCGCGACCGGGGCAAGGTCGCCGTGGTGGGGTTCTGCAGCAGCGGGTTGAGGTAGAGGGCCTTCGGCGCGACCTTCGTGCAGGCGGCCGCGAAGGCGTCGGGATCGACCCCGTGCCGGTCCATGGGCAGGTCGACGAGGCGCAGCCCAAGATGTGCCGCCAGCGCGCGGATGCCCGGATAGGTGATGCGCTCGGCGCAGATGGTGTCGCCCGGCCGCGCCACCTGCCCCAGCACGCCGAACAGGGCGCTGTGGGTGCCCGGACAGATCAGCAGGCGCTCCCGCGGCGCGACGATGCCGCGGCCCTTCAGCCAGCGCAAAGCCGCCTCCTTGTCCTCGTCCGTCCCGCCGAAGCCCTGGTAGCGCAGCAGGTTGCCGAGGTTGCCCGACAGCTCCGCGAACGAGGCCTGCATGCGCGCCTGCAGCGCCGGGGCGTCGGGCTCGGGCGGCAGGTTCATGGTGAAGTCGACCGGCCCGGTCCGCGCCGGGCCGCCGGGACTGACCGCCTGGGCCGCCTGGGCCGGGCGCGCCGGATCGAGCACGAAGGTCCCCTGGCCGACGCGTCCCTCGATCAGGCCGCGCTTGCGCGCCTCGACGTAGCCGCGGGAGACGGTGGTGAAGTTCAGGTCGAGGGCCTCGGCCAGGGCGCGCTGCGTCGGCAGGCGCGTGCCCGCAGCCAGGCGCCCCGTCCGGACATCCTCGGCCAGGGCTTCGACGATGGCGCGGTAGCGAGGCTTGCCCCAGCGCTTCAGGTCCGGCGTCCAGGCCCCGGTCACGCCGGCCAGAGAGGCCTGCCGCCCGTCCCGCTCCGATGATGTCATCTGCCTCGTATCCGACGATCATGCGATCAATGTCGAATTGTATGGCTAGCAACTGTCATACCGCAACCTCGACCCCTCCGCCCCGATCAGTCGATCCATACAATGCGGCGGATCGCCGAACCTGGAACGTGCAGGCCCAGGCGCCAAATCGAGCAGCAGCCGCTCTGTCGTTAGGCAGCCGCATGGATCGATGTCGGGCAGCGCGCGGGCGATATTGATCGTATTATTGATCGCATTACTCTAGGCCACATTGATCGGTGCATTGATGGAAGTCGATTGGCACACCGCTTGCCATGCTCTGCCCGCGGCCGTTCGCAGCGCTGCCTGCCGCGGCCCCTGCCATCAAGGAGCGAGAGCCATGCCTGCCGTGAACCGCGAGCCCCACAAGAAGGGCGACTTCCTGGTCGATTACGAGGAGAAGGTCTTCGAGGACGTGAAGGCGGAGCCGGGACAGAAGGCGCTCGTCACCTTCCACACCGTCGCGTTCGAGGGCTCCATCGGCCTCGTCAACCTGCTCCAGGCCACCCGCCTGCAGCGCAAAGGCTTCGACACCTCCATCCTGCTCTACGGCCCGGGCATCACGCTGGGCGTCCAGCGCGGCTTCCCGCGGCTCGGCGACGAGGCCTTCCCGGGCCACCTCAACTTCAACAACCAGCTTGAGAAGTTCATGGCCGAGGGCGGCAAGGTCTATGCCTGCCGGTTCTCGACCCAGGCCCTGTACGGGCACGGCGAGGCGGCCTTCATCGAGGGCATCCGCATGATCAACCCCCTCGACGTGCTCGACTGCATCCTCCTGCACAAGCGCGACAACGCGGTGATCATCGACACCTGGACGGTCTGAGCGGGCGTCCAGGTCCGCCGACGGCCCCGTCGCATCCGGCGGCCGCCCCCGACGCGGCCGCCGTCACAGCCGGAGGATCATCCATGTCAGAGAACCGGATCGTGCGGGCCGCCGCCGTCCAGATCGCGCCGGACCTCGACCGGCCGGACGGCACCCTGGAGCGCGTGCTCAACGCGATCGACGAGGCCGCCGCCAAGGGCGCGCGCTTCATGGTCTTCCCCGAGACCTTCGTGCCCTACTATCCCTACTTCTCCTTCGTGCTGCCCCCGGCGCTGCAGGGCGCGGAGCACCTGAGGCTGTACGAGCGGGCGCCGACCGTTCCGGGCCCGCTGACCCAGGCGGTCGCCGCCGCCGCCCGCCGCCACGGCGTCGTCATCGTGCTCGGCGTCAACGAGCGCGACCACGGCTCGCTCTACAACGCGCAGCTGATCTTCGACGCCGACGGGAGCTTGAAGCTCAAGCGCCGCAAGATCACCCCGACCTACCACGAGCGCATGATCTGGGGTCAGGGCGATGGCGCCGGCCTCGATGTGGTCGAGACCGCGGTCGGCCGCGTCGGGGCGCTGGCCTGCTGGGAGCACTACAACCCCCTCGCGCGCTACGCCCTGATGGCGCGCCACGAGGAAATCCACGCGGCCCAGTTCCCGGGCTCGCTGGTCGGCCAGATCTTCGCCGACCAGATGGAGGTGACGATCCGGCACCACGCCCTGGAGGCGGCCTGCTTCGTGGTCAACGCCACCGGCTGGCTCACCGACGAGCAGGTGGCGCAGGTCTGCCCGGACGAGCGCCTGCGCGGCGCCTGCCGGGGCGGCAACTGCACCGCCATCGTCTCGCCCGAGGGCAAGCACCTCGCCGACCCGCTCGGCCCCGGCGAGGGCATCCTGATCGCCGACATGGACCTCGCGCTGGTGACCAAGCGCAAGCGCATGATGGACGCGGTCGGCCACTACGCCCGGCCCGAGCTGCTCAGCCTCCTCCACGACGACCGTCCGGCCTCGTTCGTGCACCAGCCGATCCGTTCCCAGACCGTTTCCCGGAGCCTCGACCATGAGCAGCAGCCCGCTTCCGACGAGCCTTCCCCCGGTGCCGCCGGTCGTGGCGGGCCTGGTCGGGATGCCGACGGAGCGCCTGATCAACGCGTTGCAGTCCTACGGCGTTAGGCTCGCCGACAGCCGCGCCGGGGCGCCGAGCCGCCGCGGCGGGGCGGGCCCCTCCGACCACAAGGCGATGACCATCGCCGGCCGCACCGTGATGGTGCCGGTCCACACCGAGACCGCCTTCGAGTCGCCGTTCCTGGTGCGCCGACCGGACGCGAACGGGGTGTCGGTGATCGAGCACGACGGCGTGGTGATCGGGCAGGCCACCTTCCCGGGCAAGCCCCGCTTCTACGCGCTCTCGACCTTCGACGGCGTGCCCTACGCGAAGATCGCGGTGCTGCACGGGCGGGACGTCCTGGCCACCACGGTGCTGCAGACCTGCATCCGCTACGCGAGCCGCACCAAGACCTGCCAGTTCTGCTCCATCGGCCAGTCGCTCGCGGCCGGTCGGACCGTCGCGCACAAGACGCCGGAGCAGTTGGCCGAGGTCGCCCGCGCGGCGGTGCTGCTCGACGGCGTCAAGCACATGGTGATGACGACCGGCACGCCGAACGCGACGGACCGGGGCGCCGCCGTGCTCTGCGAGAGCGCGTTCGCCGTGAAGGCGGCGGTGGATCTGCCGATCCAGGCGCAGTGCGAGCCGCCGGACGACGACCGCTGGTTCGAGCGGATGAAGGCCGCGGGCATCGACGCCCTCGGCATGCATCTCGAGGCCGTCACCCCCGAGGTGCGGGCGCGCATCATGCCCGGCAAGGCGAGCGTGCCGCTGGAGCGCTATTACGCGGCCTTCGAGGCGGCGGTTCCGGTCTTCGGGCGGGGGCAGGTCTCGACCTACATCCTCGCCGGCCTGGGCGACACGCCGGAGGCCATCCTGGAGACGGCCGGGCGCCTCGTCGGCCTGGGCGTCTATCCCTTCGTGGTGCCCTTCGTGCCGATCTCGGGCACGCCGCTGGAGAGCCATCCGGCCCCCGGCCCGGACTTCATGCACGCCGTCCTGAAGCCGCTCGCCGAGATGCTGGCCGCCGCCAACCTGCGCTCGACCGACATCAAGGCCGGCTGCGGGCGCTGCGGCGCCTGCTCGGCGCTCTCCACCTACGAGCGCGCGGGGGCGGCGGCATGATCCTCGAACCCGTCCCGCCGTACCGGCCGAGCCACTTTCGCGTGAAGTTCGCCACGAGCGCCTGGGAGCGGCGCGCCTGCGCGGCGTTGCGCCGGCAGGTCTTCTGCGCCGAGCAGGGCATCTTCACGGACGACGACCGCGACGCCATCGACGCGCACGCCATCCCGATCTGCGCCCTGTCGACGCTCGGCGGCGACGCCGACGCCGTGGTCGGGACGGTGCGCATCCACGAGGTCCCGGAGCGTCCCGGCGAGTGGTGGGGCTCGCGCCTCGCCGTCGCCCGGGAATTCCGCGGGACCGCCGCACTGGGGGCCGGGCTCATCCAGGTCGCGGTCTCCTCCGCCCACGCGAGGGGCTGCACCCGCTTCCTCGCCCACGTGCAGGAGCGGAACGTGCCGCTGTTCGCGGCCCTGCACTGGACGAGCCTCGACACGGTCGCGCTTCACCGCCGTCCGCACCACCTGATGCAGGCGGACCTCGCGGCCTACCCGCCGATGCACGATCCCGAGCACGGGCTCGTCACCCTCGCCAAGGCCGCGTGATGAGCGCGGGCTTCGACCTCCAGGCCCTGGCGCACCAGATCCGCGGCGCCCGCGGCCTCGCCCACAAGCGCGACATCGACGCCGTGGTCGCGCGGCTCGGGCTGAGCAGCCGCCCGTCCGCGGTGCCGGTCGGCGACGATTGCGCGGCCATCCCCGACGGCGACGGACACCTGCTCCTGGCCATCGAGGGCTTCCTCGACGGCTTCGTGGCCGCCGACCCGTACTTCGCGGGCTATTGCGGGATCATGGTCAACCTGAGCGACGTCGCCGCCATGGGCGGGCGCCCGCTCGCCGTCGTCGACGCGATCTGGAGCCGGGATGCCGCGGCGGCGGACCCGATCCTGGCCGGCCTGTCCGACGCGGCCGCGCTCTACGGCGTGCCGGTGGTCGGCGGCCACACCAACACCCGCGCGGCCGCGGGCAACCTCGCGGTCGCCGTGCTCGGCCGGGCGGGCCCGCGCCTGCTGACGAGCTTCGACGCGGCGCCGGGCGACGACCTCGTCGCCGCCATCGACCTGCGCGGGCGCTTCCGCGAGCCGCACCCGTACTGGGACGCCTCGACCGGCAGCCCGGGCGAGCGCCTGCGCGGCGAACTCGCGCTGCTGCCCGGACTCGCCGAGGCCGGGCTGGCCCGCGCCGCCAAGGACATCAGCATGGCCGGCGTCGTCGGCACGGCGCTGATGCTGCTCGAATGCTCGGGGGTGGGCGGGCTCATCGACCTCGACGCGATCCCGCGCCCCGACGGCGTCCCGCTCGCGCGCTGGCTGACCGCCTTCCCGAGCTTCGGCTACCTCGTGAGCGTCCGACCCGACCGCACGCCGGCCGTGCTGGCGCGCTTCGCGGAGCGCGGCATCGCCGCCGCCGCCGTCGGCCGGCTGGACGCGAGCCGGGTCGCCCGGGTCCGAGGTCGCGCGGACGCCGGAGAGGCCGTGGTCTGGGACTTCGCGGCCGGCCCGCTGATCGGGTGCGGCCGGACCGATGCGGGAGACGCCTCGTGACCGGCCTGCGCATCGCCATCCTGACCCACTCCACCAACCCGCGCGGCGGCGTGGCCCACTGCCTCTCCCTGGCCGAGGCCCTGTGCGCCCTCGGCCACGAGGCCGTGGTCCACGCGCCGGACCCCACCGGCCGGGGCTTCTTCCGGGCCGCGGCCTGCCCGACCGTGACGGTGGCCGCCAAGGCCCCCAAGGCCGCCGAGGCCGCCGAGGCCGCCGGCACCGTCGCGCTGGTGCGGGCCCGCATCGAGGACTACCTGCGCCACTTCGCGACGCCGGCCGCCTGCGACTTCGACGTCTTCCACGCCCATGACGGGATCGGCGGCAACGCCCTCGCGACCCTGAAGCACAGGCGCCTGATCCCGGGCTTCGCGCGCACCGTCCACCACATCGACAGCTTCTCCGATCCGGTGCTGGCGGAGTGGCAGGACCGCTCGATCCGCGAGGCCCGGCGCCTGCTCTGCGTCAGCCGCACCTGGGGCGACTGGATCAGGGACGACCTCGGCGTCGAGGCCGACGTGGTCGGGAACGGGGTGGACCTGTCGGCCTACCGGAGCGAGCCGGCCGAGGCGGATGCGGTCGTGCGTGCGCGCTGGGGTCTCGGCGCCGGGCCGGTGGTCCTCTCCGTCGGCGGGTTCGAGGCGCGCAAGAACACGGCCGGCATCGTCGCGGCCTTCGCGCGCCTGCGCCAGCGCCACCCGACGGCGCAGCTCGTGGTCGCCGGCGGCGCCTCGCTCCTCGACCACGCGGCCTACCGCGCCCGCTGCCGGGCGGCGCTGTCCGCGGCCGGGCTCACGGTCGGCCCCGGCGCGGCGGTCGTCGAGACGGGCCCGGTCCCGCAGGCCGAGATGCCGGCGCTCTACCGGCTCGCCGACGTCCTGGCCTTCCCCTCCTGGAAGGAGGGCTTCGGCCTCTGCGTGCTGGAGGCGATGGCCTGCGGCACGCCCGCCCTCGTGTCCCGCCAGCCGCCCTTCACCGAGTACCTGACGCCGGCCGACGCCCTCTTCGTCGATCCCGCAGACCCGGACGACATCGCCGACGCCATGGCCGCGGCACTGGTGCCGGACACCCGCGCCCGCCTGCGCGCCTCCGGCCTGACGCGGGCCGCCGCCCATTCCTGGCGCGGCTGCGCGGAGCGCCACCTCGACGCCTACGCGGCCTGCGCCCGCGTCCCACAGGAGCCGATCCATGCCTGAGATGCGCTTCCACGTCCGCTGGCCCGACGGCCGGCGCGAGGCCTGCTACTCGCCCTCCCTCGTGGTGAAGGACTTCCTCACGCCGGGCGAGAGCTACGCCGTCGACGACTTCGTCGAGAAGACCCGCACGGCCCTCGCCATCGCGAGCGAGCGGGTGCGCGAGAAGTACGGCTTCGCCTGCTCCTCGGCCCTGGACCAGCTCGCCCGCATCGAGGCGGCCGCGGCGCGGCAGCCCGCCGGCGGCCGGGTCACCGTCGAGACCTTCGAGCCCTGAGCCGGCACCGCTTCCCAGATCGTCACGCCCAGATCGTCTCGCCCAGATCGTCTCGCCCAGATCGTCACGGAGTTTGCGCCATGACCTCCACGCCCCGTCACGTCCCGGTCGTCATCGTGGGAGGCGGCCAGGCCGGCCTGTCGGTGAGCTACCACCTCAAGCAGCGCGGGATCGAGCACCGCGTGTTCGAGAAGAGGACCGCCGCGCACAGCTGGGCGACGCAGCGCTGGGACAGCTTCTGCCTCGTCACGCCGAACTGGCAGTGCGACCTGCCGGGCCACCCTTATGACGGGCCGGACCCGGACGGGTTCATGAAGAAGGACGAGATCGTCGCCTACCTCGCGGCCTTCGTCGCCAAGGTGGACCCGCCGATCCATGAGGGTGTCACGGTCACGCGCGTCGCGCGGCGCGAGGACGGCCTCTTCTCGGTCCAGACCTCGGAGGGCGACTACACCGCGAACGAGGTCGTCGTCGCGTCCGGCGGCTACCACACCCCGATCATCCCGCGCATGGCCGAGAAGCTGCCGGGCTCGATCACGCAGATCCACTCGAACCAGTACCGCAACCCGGCCCAGCTGCCCGACGGCGAGGTGCTGGTCGTCGGCTCCGGGCAGTCCGGCGCGCAGATCGCCGAGGACCTGCACCTGGCCGGCCGCACGGTGCACCTGGCGGTGGGCGACGCGCCCCGCTGCGCCCGGTTCTACCGCGGCCGCGACGTCGTCACGTGGCTCGCCGACATGGGCTACTACGAGATGACCGTCGACAACCATCCGCTGCGCGACGGCGTCCGCGACAACACCAACCACTACGTGACGGGCCGCGACGGCGGGCGCGACATCGACCTGCGCCGCTTCGCCATCG
>NZ_BPRD01000060.1 GCF_022179745.1 Methylorubrum podarium | reverse complement strand
GCTCGACGATGCGGCGCACCTGCGCCACCGCCTCGGCGATGGGGACCGAGCGGGAGTTTCCGCGGCCGAACGGAATGATGCAGAAGGTGCAGCGATGGTCGCAGCCGTTCTGCACCGGTACGAAGGCGCGGGTATGCCCGCTCATGGCGGCGATGCGCGTCGGCTCGGCGGCTCGCACCGCCATGATGTCCTCGGACGGAAGCACGGCGCCGTCGCGCCAGCTCTCCGGCCTGAGCTTCGCCGCGTTGCCGACGAGGCGCGCCACCTCCGGCATCCCGGAATACTGCGCGCGCTCGACCTCGGCGCCGCAGCCGGTCACGACGATCTCGGCGCCGGGCCGCGCGCGGGCGAGGCGCCGGATCGCCTTGCGGGCCTGCCGCCCAGCCTCCGCAGTAACGGCGCAGGTGTTGACGACGACGAGGTCGCGGCCCTGCGCGCCGGCCTCGGCATGGCCGCGCAGCACCTCCGACTCGACGGTGTTGAGACGGCAGCCGAAGGTGAGCGTCTCGACGCTCACCCGTCGAGTCCGGCGAAGAGGTCGGGCGCGAAGGTGCCCTCGCCCTCGAGGAAGACCGGGCCGGTCATCAGCACGTGGTCGTCGGCGCGCCACTCGATCGCGAGTTCCCCGCCGGGAAGCGCCACGCGGGCGGCGCGGCCGATCATGCGCAGGCGCGAGGCCGCCACCACCGTGGCGCAGGCGGCCGTGCCGCAGGCGAGCGTCAGCCCGGCGCCGCGCTCCCAGACCCGCAGCTTGATCGTGTCGCGGCCGGTCACCTGAGCGATGGAGATGTTGGCGCGCTCCGGGAAGATCGGGTGCGCTTCGAGCAACGGGCCGATGTGGCCGAGATCGTAGCTGTCGGGGTCGCGCTCCACGAAGAAGATCGCGTGCGGATTGCCCATGCTGACGGCGGCGGGCGAGTGCAGGATCGGGTCGTCGATCGGCCCGACCTGAAGCTCGATGCGCCGGGTATCGGGGAAGGGTTCGGCGAGGGGGATCTCGTCCCAGCGCAGGCGCGGCTGGCCCATATCGACGGTGAAGGAGCGGTCGGTCACGCGCTTGACGGCGACGAGACCCGCCTTGGTCTCCAGCGTCAGGCAGCCGTTCTCGGCGGGCCGCGCCATGGCCGGATCGTCGAGCAGCGCGTAGCCGACGCAGCGGGTGCCGTTGCCGCAGGCGCCCGATTCCGAGCCATCGGTGTTGTAGATGCGCATGAAGGCGTCGGTGCCCGGCGTGACGGGGTCGTGCACCACCATGAGCTGGTCGAAGCGCGAATGCGCGTCGGCGGCGATGGCGCGGGCCTCGGCCGGGGCGACGCGAATCGAGCTGCCGCGCAGGTCGAGTACGACGATGGCGTTGCCGGCACCGTGCATCTTCAGGAAGCGGCGCTCTGCGAGAGGGCTCATCGGACCTCTGACGACCTTGTCTGCGGGAATGTGGGGGATGGCGCGGCGTATAGGGCAAAAGCCCGCCGCCCGCGAGTCGGGAGGTATGGCCCGCATCGTCGCGCCGCAACGGTCTCGCGCGGGGCGCGTTTCGGCCCTACCCTGCCGGCATCGGCCACTCGGAGCCTCACCGCCTTGACCCGTCTCGCCACCCTCGCCGCGGGCCTGCTGGCTCTCGCTCCCGTCCTGACCTCCGCGTCCCTCGCCCAGAACGCACCGCCGCCCAGCACCGCCCCCTCCCCCGCCGAGACGAACCCGCTGCCGACGACCACCGTGCCGGACACCTCGAAATCCGGCCCCGATCCGGCATCGCCCGCGCCCCAGCAGGTGCCGATCCCGCGCCCGGCGCAGTCCGGCGCGGCGCGGACGGTCACGCCGCCGCCCTCGACGTTGCCGACGCTGGTGCCGACGCCGGCCGAGCCGAACGACGTCGATGAGGTCACGCTGCCGGCCAAGCCCGTGGCGATCCTCGCGGGCGAGACAAAGTGGGAGGAAGCGCGGGCGAACCTGCGGAAGGCCTTCAAGACCATCGGCGACACGCTGACCAAGCTGAACCTCAAGCCGGCGGGGCGCCCGATCGCGCTCTTCACCAAGACCGAGGATGACGGCTTCCAGTACGAGGCGATGATCCCGATCGAAGCGGCGCCCGGGCAGCCCGCCGAGGGCGGCGACGTGAAGTTCGGGTCAAGCCCGAGCGGGAAGGCCCTGCGCTACCGGCACAGCGGCACCTACGAAGAGATCGACGGCACCTACGAGACGCTGATCGCCTATCTCGATGCCAAGGAGATCCCGGTCCAGGATCGCTTCCTGGAGGAATACGTGACCGATCTCGGCGAGGGTGCCGACGAGAAGCTCGACATCAACATCTACGCGCTCGCCAAGTAGCCGCGAAGTCGGGATGTCGCGGGCCGGGAACCGCCGAATCCCCTCGCGGATTCGGCTCCCATGCCCCTGTTCCACGACACCGCCCTCCCAGCCGCCCCACGTCAGCGACGCCGCGAAACGACGGACGACGCGTCCGCGACGCTCAAGGACAAGGCGCTCGAAATCCACCGCCGTCTCTGCGGCGTCTACGAGTGCCCGATTCCGTACTTCCACAGCCTCGATCCGCTCTCCGAGCTGATCTCCTCGCTGCTCTCGCACCGGACCCGCAACGCCGATTCCGGCCGCGCCTTCAAGGCGCTTCGGGCGCGGTGGCACGACTGGGCGGCGGTCGAAGAGGCCGATGTGGCGGAGATCGAGGAAACGATCCGCGGCGTCACGTGGCCGGAACTCAAGGCGCCGCGCATCAAGGCAGTGCTCTCCGCCGTGCGGGAGCGGGTGGGGGCACTCTCCCTCGATGTCCTCGAGACGATGAGCGTCGACGAGGCGCGCGGCTGGCTCGAAGCCATTCCCGGCATCGGCCCGAAGACGAGTGCCGCCGTCCTGTCGTTCTCGACCTTGCGGATGCCGGCCCTGCCGGTGGACAGCCACCATCACCGCGTCGCCCAGCGCACCGGGCTGATCGGCCCGAAGGTCGATGTCGGGCCGAGCCACGCGGTGCTGCGGGCGCAACTGCCCGAGGATTGGTCGGCGCAGGCGCTCTACGACAACCACGAGATTCTGATGCTGCACGGCCAGCGCGTCTGCTTCCACCGCTCCCCGGCCTGCGGACGTTGCGTGCTGCTCGACATCTGCCCGACGGGGCAGGCCCGCGGGGCCAAACCCGAGCAGGCTTAAGTCCAGTAGAGGATGCGCGCGCCCGGCAGACGGGCCGCGACCCGCTCGGTGAGGTGCGCCCGCATCGCCTTCATCAGGTCCCCGGGAAAGACGTACTTCACCGAGCCGAACTTGGTGAGCTTGCGCGTCCGCTCGGCCTCCCGCATCGGCAGGTCGGAGCCGGGATACCAGCCCTCCAGCACCGTCTTCGAGCCGGGCGTGAAGCGGTGGGTGATGAGTTCGACCGTCAGGTCCGGCTCGCTCACGTCCGCCAACGCCTCGGCCGCGTCGCGCAACAGGGCGTCGTAGGCCTCCTGCCAATCCTCCACCGGCAGGATCGGCGCGATGGTCAGGCCGACGGGGTAGCCGGCACGGGCGAGCGCGCCCATGGCGGCGAGCCGGTCGG
The DNA here is from genome assembly GCF_022179745.1 of Methylorubrum podarium. Classification (GTDB taxonomy): domain Bacteria; phylum Pseudomonadota; class Alphaproteobacteria; order Rhizobiales; family Beijerinckiaceae; genus Methylobacterium; species Methylobacterium podarium. The sequence continues at coordinate 17,675 of NZ_BPRD01000060.1, read as the reverse complement.
CCAGCGGCGCGGTCCCACCCTCGTAATGCGCCGCCGCCGCGGCGTTGACCGAGAAGCGCACCCGCGTGCGCCCGCGATGCGGCAGGTCTAGAAGGGGTTCGACGGCGGCGAACTTGGTGGTGAAGCGAAGCTGCACCGGCGCCTCCCAGGCGCCGAAATGGCGGATCGCCGCCGAGAGCGATCCGGTGAGATGCTCGATCCCGAGCGGGTCGGTGTAGCAGGACGCCTCGAACGTCGTGCCCTCCGCCGCCCGCGCCTCGGACGTGCTGGTGACGCCGCCCTGGCCGAGATAGCTGTCCAGATTGCCGAGGATCGCGTCGAGGTTGGCGTAGACGCGGGTCACCGGCGGCCCTGTCAGCGAGCCGGCGAGGTAGCAGTACTGGCAATGCGCCGGGCAGCCCTCGGCGAGGTCGAAGCGCCAGTCGGCGCTCGGCGGGATCGGCTGCAGCTTCAGCTTCGTCGGCGGTGCGGTGACGACGGCGAGCGTCGCCTTGGCCTGCGCGTAGGCCCGGCGCGGATTTTCGTCGTCGCGCAGACCGGTGAGGCGATTGCTCTTCAGCCGCTCGACCGGGAGCCCGAGCGCTTCCGCCCGCGCCACGATCTGCCGGCCATGGGCGTGGTCGAGCGCGGCCGGCGTCACCAGCACGCGGCGCGGCTGCCAGAGGCGCGCGGGCCGCCGGCGTTCTGCCGGCGGGCGGGGGCGCGGTTCCTCGGTCAGGAGCAGGGTCATGCCGCACCAACCCGCGCCGCCGAACGAAGGTCCGAGGGTGCGTCGCTTCGGAACCGGGAACGGATTTGCGCGCTGTTTCGGCGCGTAAAGAGAGCGGAGCGGTCGATGACGGAGCTGGAAACGAAGCGCGCGGCCATCGCCGAGCTTCTCGCGCGCATCGAGGGCCTCGACCCGCGGGACCGTTCAGTCCTGGACGAGCGCGTCGATCTGGCGGTGGAGCGCTTCGACCCAGGAGCCCCGGAGCCATCCGATCCGGCCCGAGCCGACCTGCACCGGCTGATCAGGGATTTTCGCGACCTGCGGGATCTGCCGGCCGACCGCAACAACGTGCGGCTAGCCGAGAAGGGCGAGGTGTTCGCGCCGGAGGACGATGCTTGATCGCCGATTGATCGGTCCGGCTTGGCAATAGGCCGATCCCGCGCCAAGCGTTGCGGATGAGCAAGACCCTCCTGGCCTACTCCGCGGCGGCCCTGGCGGAGATCGCCGGATGCTTCGCGTTCTGGGCGTGGCTTCGGCTCGGGCGATCCATTTGGTGGGTGGCGCCAGGGCTCGTCTCGCTGACGCTGTTCGCCTGGCTCCTCACCCTGGTCGAGAGCGAGGCCGCGGGCCGGGCCTACGCCGCCTATGGCGGCATCTACATCGTCGCCTCGATCCTCTGGCTCTGGGCCGTCGAAGGCCACCGGCCCGACCGCTGGGACATGACCGGCGGGGCGATCTGCCTCGCCGGGATGGCGGTCATCCTGTTCGGCCCCCGGAGCGGCTGAGCGCTCCGGGAGAACGAAGGGTCAGCCTTCGCGGATCAGGATCAGGGTCGAGAGCGGCGGCAGGGTCAGGCTCAGCGAGTGCGGCTGGCCGTGGCTCTGCTCGGGCTGGCTCTGCACGCCGCCCATGTTGCCGACATTCGAGCCGCCGTAGCGCTCGGCGTCCGAGTTGATCGCCTCGCGATAGAAGCCGGCGGCGGGAACACCGACCCGGTAGCCCTCGCGCGGCACCGGGGTGAAGTTCGAGACGACGATGACGACCTCGCCCTCCGCCTTGCCCTTGCGGGCCCAGGCGATGACCGAATTGTCGGAATCGTCCGCCACCAGCCACTGGAAGCCGCCCGGCTCGACGTCGCGGGCGTAGAGCGCCGGGGTCGCCGTGTAGACGTGGTTGAGGTCGCGGATCAGGTCCTTGACGCCCGCGTGCAGGGGATCGTCGAGCAGGTGCCAGTCGAGGGAGTGGTTGTGGTTCCACTCCCGCTCCTGGCCGAACTCGCCGCCCATGAAGAGCAGCTTCTTGCCGGGATGGCCCCACATGAAGCCGAAATAGGCGCGCAGGTTCGCGAATTTCTGCCAGCGGTCGCCCGGCATCTTGCCGAGCAGCGAGCCCTTCCCGTGCACCACCTCGTCGTGGGAGAGCGGCAGCACGAAGTTTTCGGAGAAGGCGTAGAGCAGGCCGAAGGTCAGGTTGTGGTGGTGGTAGCGCCGGTGGATCGGATCCTCCGACATGTATTTCAGGGTGTCGTGCATCCACCCCATGTTCCACTTGAAGCCGAAGCCGAGGCCGCCCGTATAGGTCGGGTGCGAGACGCCGGGCCAGGAGGTCGATTCCTCGGCGACCGTGATCGTGCCCGGCGCGTGGCTGTAGGTCGCCTCGTTGGTCTTGCGCATGAAGTTGATGGCGTCGAGATTCTCGTTGCCACCGTACTGGTTCGGGATCCACTCGCCCGCGCGGCGCGAGTAGTCGAGGTAGAGCATCGAGGCGACCGCATCCACGCGCAGGCCGTCGAGGTGGTAATGCTCCAGCCAGAAGCGGGCATTGGCCGTGAGGAAGGCCGAAACCTCGGTCCGGCCGAAATTGTAGATGTAGGTGCCCCAATCCTGGTGGAAGCCCTGGCGCGGGTCGGCGTGCTCGTAGAGATGCGTGCCGTCGAACAGGCCGAGCCCGTGGGCATCGAGGGGGAAATGCCCCGGCACCCAATCGAGCAGGACGCCGATGCCGGCTTCATGCGCCGCGTTGACGAAGGCGACGAAGTCGTCGGGCGTGCCGAAGCGGCTGGTCGGCGCGAAGAGCGAGACCGGCTGATAGCCCCATGAGCCGTCGAACGGGTACTCGGTGATCGGCAGGAGCTCGATATGGGTGAAGCCGAGTTCCTTGACGTAGGGAATCAGCCGCTCGGACAGCTCCTTGTAGGTGAGGTAGCGGTTGCCCTCGCCCGGCACCCGCGCCCACGATCCGAGGTGAACCTCGTAGACCGACATGGCGGCGTGGCGCGGATCCTTCTGGCCGCGCGTGTCCATCCAGGCGTTGTCGTGCCATTGCGGCTCGTTGAGGCCCTGGAGCACGGAGGCCGTCTGCGGCGGGTGCTGGGCGCGGAAGGCGACCGGATCGGCCTTCAGCGGCAGCAGCGACCCGTCGGGGCCGCGGATCTCGAACTTGTAGTTCTGCCCGGCCTTGAGACCCGGCACGAAGAGTTCCCACACGCCGCCGTTGAGCCAGAGCCGCATCGGGTGGCGCCGGCCGTCCCAATCGTTGAAGTCGCCGACCACGCTGACCCGGCGGGCGTTCGGCGCCCATACCGCGAAGCGGAAACCGGCGATGCCATCGAGTTCGCCGGCATGCGCCCCGAGCACGCGGTAGACGAGGTTGCTGCCGATCTGGCGCAGGCCCTCGATCTCGCTCTGCTCGAGCGAGGGTCCGAAGCCGTAGGGGTCGTGACGGCGGGCGCTGGTGCCGTCCCAGGCTTCCACCTCGATCTCGTAGAGGGGACGGCCGTCGCCCTTCACGCTCGCGACGTAGAACCCGTCCGGGTGGACCCGCTCGAACGGGATGCTCTGCCCGCCCGTGATCAGACGGGCCGCCTTGGCCTCGGGGAGGATCGCGCGGATCTCCCAGGCCCCGGGGCCGACCTGATGCGGGCCGAGCACGCCGAAGGCGTCGCCGTGATCGGCCGCCATCACGGCGGCGATGGCGTCGGGGTGGAGGTGGGTGTCGCGCGGCTGCGACGCGGGCCGGCCCACGCGGGGCGCCCCCCCGTCACCGCCGAGCGAATCCGCCGGCCGGGGCGCGCGCGGCGCCTCGGTCGAGCCTGACTTGTTCGGGACGTTCGTGGCGGACGGCCCCTCGTTTCGAGCCGCGGCCTTGTCGTCCAGAGCCGTCATCCAGTCACCTCTCTCAGGGGATCGCTCTCGGGCCGGCGCGGGGATCGGCCCGGCACGAGAGCGCGATCATCACACGGAAGCGCGGTCGCGCTTGGCTTCATCCAATATGTTGAGAACACCCCTTGCCGGGATTTCGATCCAGTCGGGGCGGTTGTTGACCTCGTAATCGACCTCGTAGAGCGCCTTCGTCAGCAGGCTCAGGCGGAGCAGGCAGCGATGCGTCTCCGCATCCTCTACCGCCGCCCGGCTGCCGGCCACGGCCTGCCCGTAGCCGTCGAGGAACGCTGCATCGATCATGCCGCGCCACGCGATCGCCGCGTTGCGGGCCCGCTCCTCGCTGTCGCCGAAGCGGGCTGCGATCTCGCGGACCACCGTCTCGGCACCGTAGGCGAAGGAGCGCAGCATGCCCGCCACGTCGCGCAGCGGCGTCGACTTGGCCCGGCGCTGCTCGACGGGACGCGAGGGCTCGCCCTCGAAATCGACGATGATGAGATCGCCCTCCGAGGCGAGCACCTGGCCGAGATGGTAGTCGCCGTGGATGCGGGTCTTGGTGGCGCCCCGCAGCGGGCCGGCGGCCAGTTCGTCGATGAGCGCCTCGACCTCGCCGCGGCGGGCGGCGAGCGCCTCGCTCGCCGAGCCGGGCGACCACGCGGTGATGGCGTCGAGCCCCTTGAAGGCGCGGGCCGCCTGATGGCGGGCATCGTCGGCGAGCGCGGCCATATCCTCCGCATCGAACGGCTCGACCGCGAAGGCCGGGTCGTCGGTCTCGATGGCGAAGGCCCGGTGCAGCTCTGCGGTGCGCTGGCCGAGCAGGATCGCCCAGCGCAGATGCGCGTTGAAGGCGTCCTCCGGGGACGGCGCCTCGCTCTCGGGGGCGAGCACCACGGTCTCGAAGTCGCGCCGCAGGCCCTCCAGCATCAGCGTCCAGGCATCACCCTGGTTGAGGACGAATTTCTGCAGGAGCGCCAGGGCGGTCCGCGTGCCGTCCTCGGCGACGTGCTCCACAACGCCGAGCAGCGCGGGCGTGTTGGCGAAATGCGCCTGCTCGGTGAGGAAGCGGCCGATCTCGATCTCGGGATGCGTGCCGGGCTGAAGCCGGCGCAGGAGCTTGAGCATCATCCGCGCGCCGATGGCGATCGAGGTGTTGCTCTGCTCCGCCGAGAGGCGGCGCACGTCGGCGGCGTCGAACGGCACCTCCGGGTCGTAGGCCGAGGTGGTCGAGAAGACGACGCTGCCGCGCTCGGACGGGATCGTCACGCCGTCGCGCATCGCCTCGATCAGGGCGACCGTGAAGGGCGCGGCGGCGGCGGCCTCGTAGAGGAGGCCGGTGCGCGGCCCGCGGCGCACACGGGCGACCGCGTGGTCCATCAGCGCCTCGTCCTCGCGGCCCTCCTCGACGGCGAGCGGCACGAAGTAGTCCTGGCGCTCGCCGTTCGCGAGGGTCACCGCCACCCGCGGCAGCAGGAACTTGCCCTCGCCGGACGCATCCTTGACGATCGCGCTGTCATCGACCTGCACCGACTTGATGCGCGAGCCCTTGGCACCGAACCAGCGCCGCGAGCCGATGAAGGGCGGGGCGACCGTGCGCTCGAAGGCGGTGCGCTCGCGGCCCTTGATCAGGGTCTCGACGCCGCCGGTCAGCACCAGGGTGAACAGTTCCGGGCTCTGCGGCTGCGGCCCGATCTCGCCGGTATTCGCGACCGAGAGCGAGAACCAGTAGAAGCCGTAGGCCGGGAGCGTCAGCAGGTAGGGCAGTTCGCCGATGGCCGGGAAAGCGGTGCCGCCGGTCAGCTCGATCGGGATCGCACCGCGCAGATCCGACAGGTCGAGCTGGACCGCCTGCGGCGCCCGCGAGAGGTTGGCGACGCAGAGGATGCGCTCGTTCTCGTGCTCGCGGATCCAGGCGAGCACCTTGCGGTTCGTCGGATAGAGGAACTGGATCGCGCCGCGCCCGAGGGCGACGGAGTTGTTGCGGATCGCGATCATGCGCCGCGTCCAGTTCAGGAGCGAGGTCTGCGCCTGAATCTGCGCCTCGACGTTGATCGCGTCGTAGCCGTAGATCGGGTCCTGGATCGCGGGTAGGAACAACTTCTGCGGGTTGGCCCGCGAGAAGCCGCCGTTGCGGTCCGGCGACCACTGCATCGGCGTGCGCACGCCGTCGCGGTCGCCGAGATAGATGTTGTCGCCCATGCCGATCTCGTCGCCGTAGTAGAGCACCGGCGTGCCGGGCATCGACAGGACGAGGGACTTCATCAGCTCGATCTTGCGCCGGTCGTTCTCCAGGAGCGGCGCGAGGCGGCGGCGGATGCCGAGATTGATGCGGGCCCTGCGCTCGGCGGCGTAGAACGACCAGAGGTAATCACGCTCCTCCGCCGTCACCATCTCGAGCGTCAGCTCGTCGTGGTTGCGCAGGAAGATGGCCCACTGGCAGCCCTCGGGGATCTCCGGGGTCTGGCGCATGATGTCGGTGATCGGGTGCCGGTCCTCGCGGGCGATCGCCATGTACATCCGCGGCATCAGCGGGAAGTGGAACGCCATGTGGCATTCGTCGCCGTCGCCGAAATACTGCGCCGTCTCCTCCGGCCACTGATTGGCTTCCGCCAGCAGCATCCGGTCGGGATAGCTCTCGTCGAGCGCCGCGCGGATCTTCTTGATGACGTCGTGCGTCTCGGACAGGTTCTCGCAGTTCGTGCCGTCGCGCTCGATCAGGTAGGGGATCGCGTCGAGGCGAAGCCCGTCCACGCCCATGTCGAGCCAGTAGCGCATCACTTCGATCACGGCCTCCAGCACGGCCGGGTTGTCGAAGTTCAGATCGGGCTGGTGCGAGTAGAAGCGGTGCCAGAAATACTGCTTGGCGACCGGGTCCCAGGTCCAGTTCGAGGCTTCCGTGTCGAGGAAGATGATGCGCGTGTCGCTGTACGGCTCGTCGGTGTCCGACCAGACGTAGAAGTTCCGTTCGGGTGAGCCGGGAGGCGCCTCGCGGGCGCGCTGGAACCAGGGATGCAGGTCCGAGGTGTGGTTGATGACGAGCTCGGTGATGACGCGCAGGCCCCGCTCGTGCGCCGCCGCCACGAAGGCCCGGAAATCCTCCATCGTCCCGTAGGACGGGTTGATGTCGCGGTAGTCGGCGATGTCGTAGCCGTCGTCGCGCAGCGGCGAGGGATAGAACGGCATCAGCCAGATCGCCGTGACCCCGAGGTCGCGGACGTAGTCGAGCTTCTGCGTCAGCCCCTCGAAGTCTCCGATCCCATCGTTCGACGAGTCGAAGAACGACTTGACGTGGATCTGGTAGATGATGGCGTCACGGTACCACTGCGGATCGCTGCGATCGATCATCCCGTCGCTGCCTCACGTCACTTTCGAGAGCGGAACCGGGCCCTGCGGCGCCGGACTGCGAGCCTCCTCGGCCCGCTTCTTGGCAAGAACACGACGGTGACCGCCGCATTCCGCCCGATCTAGAGCGCCCCGCGCCGAAAGTGGAGGCCGCTTCGGCGCGGGAGCGAATGTCAGGAGCGCCGGGGGCGAAGCCGCCAGACGATCGCCGAGCGGTCGGCCGGATCGAGGGCGATCCGGTGGCTCTTGCCGTAGAGCTCGAACTTGTAGCCCGCGAGCAGATCCTCGACCTCGACCGCCCCGTCATCGGGCAGACCGAGCAGCCAGAGCGGCACCTCGTAGGTGCATTCCTGGCGGTTCCTCGGGTCGAGGTTGACCATCACGAAGACGCAGTTGTCCCGCTCCGGCGTCACCTTCGCGTAGGCGATGATGTTGTCGTTGAAGGCACCCGTGAAATGGATGTTCCGGAAGTCCCACAGGGCGGGGTTGTCGCGGCGGATCTGGTTGAGCTTGATGATGTGCTCGCGGATGTTGCCGGGGCGATGGTAGTCCCAGGCCTTCAGCTCGTACTTCTCCGAGTCGAGATACTCTTCCTTGCCCGGGTAGGGCGCGGCCTCGCACAGCTCGAAGCCGTTATAGATGCCGTAGATCGAGGAGAGCGTCGCCGCCAGCGTCGCGCGGACAATGAAGCCCGGCCTTCCGCTCGTTTGCAGGTAATAGGGATTGATGTCCGGTGTGTTGGCAAAGAAATTCGGGCGGTAGTACTCGCCCATCTCGCCGGCCAGCTCGAGGGCGTACTCGGTGAGCTCCGCCTTCGTGTTGCGCCAGGTGAAGTAGGTGTAGCTCTGCTGGTAGCCGGCCTTCGCCAGCTTCTTCATCATCTTCGGCCGGGTGAAGGCTTCCGCCAGGAAGATCGCGTCCGGATACTGCGCGTTCACTTCACCCAGCATCCACTCCCAGAACGGGATCGGCTTGGTGTGCGGGTTGTCGACCCGGAAGATGCGGGCGCCGTGGGCGCACCAGCCCAGCACGATGTCGCGCAGCTCGATCCAGAGCGAGGGCAGAGCCCCGCCGTAGAAGTGGACGTTGGAGATGTCCTCGTACTTCTTCGGCGGATTCTCGGCGAATTTCAGCGTGCCGTCCGGTCGCCACTCGAACCATTCGGGGTGGTTCTTGATCCAGGGATGGTCGGGCGAGCACTGGATCGCGAAATCGATGGCGACTTCCATGCCGTGGGCGTGGGAGGCTGCGACGAGCTGGCGGAAATCCTCCAGCGTGCCGAGCTCGGGATGCACGGCCTCGTGGCCGCCCTCCTCCGAGCCCACCGCGTAGACCGAGCCGACATCGCCCGCTTCCGCCTTGAGCGTGTTGTTCTTGCCCTTGCGGTTGGTCTTCCCGATCGGGTGGATCGGCGTGAAGTAGAGCACGTCGAAGCCGAGTTCGCGGATCTCCGGCAGGCGGCGGATCACGTCCGCGAAGGTGCCGTGGCGGTTCGGATCACCCGATTGCGAGCGCGGGAAGATCTCGTACCAGGCCGAGAACCGGGCGGCGAGGCGGTCGGCGATGACCGGGATGTTCACCGGATAGCGCGAGAGGTTCACCCGCTCGGCGTTGCGGCGGATGAGCGCCGTCGCCTCGGGCGCCAGAATCTTTTCCAGGATCACGGGCGAGCCCTCGGGCTCGGCGGCAAGCGAGCGGATCAGCGCGTCGAGCCGCTGCTTGTCGGCCCCGCTCGCCAGATCCTCGGCGATCTGGATCAGCTCGACGCCCTCGATCGTCTCGAGGCGCACATCCACGCCGGCATCGCGTTTCTTGAGGGTGTCGCGCACCCAGGAGGAGAAGCCGTCGCGCCACGCCTCGATGGTGAACTCGTAGCGGGCGTTCCGCTCCAGCGGGAAGTGGCCGGCCCAGCGGTCGTTGTCGACGAAGACCATCGGGTCGCGCCGCCACGTCTCCTCGCCGACGACGCGGGAGAGGATCGCCGCGTTGATGATCTCGTGGCCGTCGGAGAAGATGTCGGCCTCGACGCGCACCTGCTCGCCGACGACGCGCTTCACCGCCGAGCGACCGCCGTCGATCTCCGGCGTGACCGCCTCGATGACGACGCGGCCCTTGCCTTGGGGCGTCGTCGGGAGCGGCGGGGCGGCGACCATCGCGCGCTCGGCCACGAGGATACGCAGCTCGCCCGGCTGGAGGTCGATGCTGGCGCCCGGATGGAAGGCGATGGGTTCGGCTTCGGGCGTCCGGTCGAGGAAGGTGCCGAGCTGGCCGCCGGTCCGCTCGATCAGGCGGCCGGCATCGACGGGCGCGGGCTTGTCGCCCGGATTGTACAGGACGAGCGTCGCCGAATGCGCCGAGGCGGCGTGGCCAGTATCCGTGCGGAACAGGGCGGTGAAGGGCGCGTCCGGCGCCGAGAGGCGCATCTGCGCGCCCTCGACATTCGCGGCCGGGATCTCGGCCTTCAGGGCATTGATCGCCGCGATGGTGGCGGAGATGTCGATGCCGGTGTCGTGCTCGCGCGAGCCCGGATGGGTCTCGACCACGTGCAGCGCGCGGCGATAGCCCCACTCGTAGCCGATCGGCATCAGCACGCCGGCCGAGAAGAAGGCCGCGAGGGCGTAGCGCGTCTTCAGCCGCCGGGCGACCGCCTCCGCCCCGCCGGGGATGTCGGCGGCGAGCCGGCTCATGTCGTGGTTCTCGGGGAAGGCGATGGAGGGCGCGACCACCCGCAGCCGCTCGTACTGCTCCAGGGCCCAGGGCGCCTTGAGGTTCCACCACGCGAAGGAGTTGAACAGGTAGTCGAAGCCGGCGCCCGCCGTCGCCTGCGCCTCCTCGAAGGTACAGCCCAGGGTCTCGGCGGCGAACAAGGTCTCGGGCTCGCGCTGCTTGGCGGCCTCGATCAGGGCGCGCCAGACATCCGGCGGCACCTTGTAGGCGGCGTCACACCGGAAGCCGCGGACGCCGAGGCGCTGCAGCCGGCCGATATAGCCGTCGAAGATGCGGACCAACTCGCCCCGAGCCTGCTCGGAATGGTAGTCGAGTTCGATTAGGTCGCCCCAGACCGTGCGCTTCGACGGATCGTCCGGATCGATCGCCGCCGGGCTCACCGGCTTGCCCTCGGCATCGCGGACGAACAGGTCGGGCCGCTCGTGGAACAGGCGGGCGTTGTCAGCGGTGTGATTGATGACGAGGTCGCTCATCACCGAGACGCCGTGCGACTCGGCCGCCCGGCAGAACCGCGCGAGCTGCTCGTCGTCGGGCGTGCCGTCCGCGTCGCGGAACCGCTCGTCCAGAGCCTCGAGATCGGCCACGGCGTAGAGGCTGCGCGAGCCGCCGGTCTGGTGGAACGGGTTGAGATAGACCCAGTCGAAGCCGAGACCGGCGATGCGCGGCAGCTCCGCCGTCCAGGCCGAGACCGTGCCGACGAGGAGCGGGAACAGGTTGTAGATGCGCGGCCCCTCGGCGCGGGGTGCGAAGGCGGCCGGCAGGGCCACCGTCTCCGCCCCAGTGCGGGTCGCGGGCGCCATCGCGGTGTTCGGTGCGTTCATCGATCGCCTCCGTCTTGTCGCTTCACGCCTTCGCGCGTTCTGATGGGTCGAGGCCGTGGGGGTGGCTGTCTCGTAACGCCCGCGGGCCCGGTCCGGTCACGGCGGCTGTGACCGGAAATTCCGTGCGGCGCCCTCAGGCGGCCCGCCGCAACACCACATAGGGCAGCGTTGCGAAGAGTTGACCGAGGTCGAGCCGGCCGCCCTCGCTGGCGAGTTCGCCGCCGCCGACGACGTCCACCCACCGACTGCCTTCCGGTACCGGCAAGGCCGTTCCGACGAAGGCCTCGCCCGACCAAGCCGATTCGGGCGTCAGCCGTGCGACGAGGCGGGGCACCGCCACCAGCAGGTCGTCCTCGCCGGAGGTCGCCGCGGAGCGAGTGAAGGCGACGACGTGATCGGCGCGCCCACCCTCCGCGACCAGCGGCCGGTAGTCGGCATCGGCGTAGAAGGCCGGGCGCGCCGCCCGGTCGGCGAGCAGGCGGGCCAGCGTCGCCTGCTTGACGCGGCCGTCGGTCCAGGCGCCGATCAGCGCGGCCGGCGCGCCCCCGGCCTCCAGCGCCCGCGCCCGCTCCTCGTAATCGACCGGCCGGCGGTTGTCGGGATCGACGAAGGAGAAGTCCCAGAACTCGGTGCCCTGATAGGTGTCGGGAATGCCCGGCAGGGTGCATTTGAGAACCGTGCGCCCGAGCCCGGCGATCATGCCGAGGAAGGCGAGCCGCCGCACCAGCGGCCGCAGCCGTTCCAGGCAATCGGAGCCGGGGGTGATCAGGGCCGCGAAGAGCGCGTGGACGGCACCCTCGTAGCCCTCGTCGACGTTGACCCAGCTCGACCGGCGCTTGCTCTCGCGCAGGGCCTTCTCGGCATAGGCGTCGAGCCGCTTGCGGAAATCCTCAATCGCACCGGCGTCGTCGCGCTCCAGGAGCTCCAGCGGCCACGCGCCGAGGATCGCCTGGAGGAACATCCACTGGTCGTTGGCGTCGGGCGCCGGCTCGCCCTCGATCGGCTTGATGTGGCTTTCCGAGGCGCGCCGCCACGTATCCCAGGCGCGCGCCCATTCTTCCGGCAGTTCCGAGAGGGCGAGCTGGCGCGAGCGCGCATCCTCGCCGCGCTTGGTGTCGTGGGTGGCCGTGGTGATCATCGCGTTCGGCCAGTCGCGGGCCCGCGCGGCCTGGAGCGCGTGGAAGTGCTCGGCGTCGAGGCCGTACTCGCCGGGATCGCCGCCGACCTCGTTGAGGGCGAGCAGCTCGACGAAGCGGTAGAACAGCGTGTCTTCCAGGCTCTTGGCCATGACCGGGCCGGTGAGCTGCTGGAAACGGCGGCGGAAGCGCAGCACGACCTGCTGATCCGGGTGTCCGGCCCCGCCGACATCGATGCGGCCGAGCAGGGCGTCGGCGGCGAAGTCGTGCACGGACCGATCCGGCAGGGCGCTCCAGCGCTTGGCCTTGCGCACGGCGCCCTCGATCAGGCGCACGTCCTCCAGCTCGATCTCGGTCTCGTCGAGGTCGCCCGGCAGGTAGGAGCGGTAGACGGGGAAGCGCGCCACGATCTCGATCAGCGCCCGGCGGATCGCGTTGGTGGAGAAGTCGCGGGTGCGCCGGTCGGAATCGGCGATCTGCTTGAGGTCGCCGGTCATCACCTCGAGTTCCGAGGCGAAGCTGATCTCCAGAATCTCCGCCTTGGCGGCCCGGAACTGGAAGCCGTAGGGCTCGTCCATATCGGTGGCCCACCGATAGAACTTCTCGATGCGCGGCTTCAGCGCCTTGTCGACCAGGATGCCGTCGAGCTGGTTCAGCACGTCGTAGCCGGTGGTGCCGGCCACCGGCCAGTCGCGCAGCTTCTCGCCGGGCTCCAGAATCTTCTCGACCACGATGTAGAAGCCGGGCCCGACCGCCGCCTGGAGCGCGCGGGCGTAGCCGAGCGGGTCGGCGAGACCGTCGATATGGTCGATGCGCAGGCCATCGATCCGGCCCTCGCCGATCAGGCGGAACAGCAGGTCGTGCGACCGGGCGAAGACGTCGGACAGCTCGACGCGCAGGCCGGCGAGCGAGTTCACGTCGAAGAAGCGGCGATAGTTGATGTCGCTCGACGCGATCCGCCAATGGGCGAGCCGGTAGGATTGCTGTTCGAGCAGCCGGTGCAGCGGTCCGAAGCTGTCGGGATAATCGCGATTGCCGTTGAGGAGATGCAGCGCCCGGTAGATCGAGGCGGCGATCTGCGGCGAGGCCCGCACGGCACCGGCCAGCTGGCGCTTCAGTTCCTCGGCGACCTCCGGCATGGCCCGGCGGCGCTCGGGGTTCGTCTCCTCGCCCATGGCGCGCAGGCGCTCGGTGATCGAGAGCACCTCCGCTGACATGTCGTCGCCGATCTCGCCGAGCGCCGCCAGCGCCCGGTTCAGGATCGTCGGGTATTGCAGCGGGCAGATCGGGAACTGATGCTCGTAGTGCCAGACGCTGAAGGCGCCGGCGCCCTCATCGAACCGCAGTTCCAGCGTGCCCTTTTCCAGCGCCTCGCCGTAGCGCTCGCCGAGGAAGGGGATGACGAGCTTGCCGTTGGCGCCGAGCCGCTCCCAATCGATGTCGAAGGCGTTGGCCGCGGGCGACAGGCCGCCCCATTCGAGCACCGAGAGCCACCACGGATTGTCGGCGCCGCCGACGCCCATGTGGTTGGGCACGATGTCGAGCAGGAGCTTCAGGCCGTGCGCGTGGAGCGCATCGGTGAAGCTGCGGAAACCCTCCTCGCCGCCGATCTCGGGGTTGATCTGCGAGTGATCGACGATGTCGTAGCCGTGGGTCGAGCCCGGCCGCGCCCGCTGCAGCGGCGAGGCGTAGACGTGGCTGATGCCGAGCTTCGCGAGGTACGGGACGATCTTCTCCGCGTCGGCGAAGGTGAAGCCCTCGTGGAACTGCAGCCGGTAGGTCGCCCGCGGCGGGGCCGAAGCGAGGCGTGCGGCGCCCGAGCGCGGCCCGCGCTCCTCCGCCGAGAGGGCGGCGGCGAGCTTGGCGAGCGGACCGCCCGGCGCGGCGATGGCTTCCAGGTTCCGGTCGAGCTTGCGCCGCCAGTTCGGGTAGCCCTCGGTCGAGCCCGGCACGTTGGCCTGGGAGAGTTCGCCGACCACGTCCTCGTACTGCACGGCGGTGAGGATCGAGGGCGCGCGGGCGAGGTAGCGCGCCGCGGCCTCGAAGGGCGCGTGTTCCGGCGGCTCGGAACTCGGCACGAGCTGCTCCGAGGCCAGGGCCTCGGACAGGCGCCAGCGCTCGGCGACGCGCTCGGTGCGCTCGGCCTCGGCCCGGTCGGCATCGTAGAGGCCGAGCGATTGCCGCGTGTCGGTATCGACCCCGCGCCACCAGCCGACGAAGGTCGGCAGGTCGTGGGTGGTGATCGCCGTGAGTGCGTCCTTCGGATAGGCCTCGGGCGCCTTGAAGGCGCCGCCATGCTCGCGCTCGAAGGCGAGGATGCGGTAGCTCAGGATGCCCGACGACATCAGCGCGTCGGAGAAGCCCTCCGGCGCGGTGCCGAGATCCTCGGCGATGACGAGGCACTTGGCCCGGTGGCTCTCCAGCCGCAGCACCGCCAGCATCGGCTCGAACGGCATCGCGACGTAGGCACCCTCGCGGGCGGACTTGCCGAGCGGGATCAGGAACAGGCGCGCGAGCTGGAACGCATGGTCGATGCGGATCGCGCCGGCATGGCGCATGTTCGCCTTCACCAGCGCCCGGAACGCCTTCAGGCCGTCGCGCTCCATCTCCAGGGGATCGAAGGCGGGCAGGCCCCAATCCTGGCCCTTCGGCGCCAGGAGATCCGGCGGCGCGCCGATCGAGACGCCGTTGGCGAAGCGCTCGGGGTGCGACCAGATCTCGGATCCGCCCCGGTCGGCGCCGACCGCGAGGTCGCGGTAGAGTCCGAGCCGCATGCCGGCCTTGAGCGCCGTCTCGGACGAGGCCTTGAGCTGGCTGTCGGCGAGGTATTGCAGGAAGACGTGGTAGGCGATGCGCTCGGCGTGGCTCTCGGCGAAGGCGTGCACGGCGTCCGTCCCGGCGCGGCGGTACTCCTCCGGCCAGTCGCCGAGCCAGTGCGCGCCCTGTTTCCGGAAATGCTCGGAGAGCGCGTCGAAGGTCGCATGCGATTCGAGGTTCTCGCCCCCCTCCTCGCGGAACGTGGCGAAGCCGGCATCCTTGCCGGCCCTCGCGTCCGACCCTTCCCAATAGGCTTCGAGGATGGGCGAGAGCACCTCCCACACGCCGGCATGATCGACGAGGGACGTGTCGCGCAACGCCTCGATGCGGGCGCGGTGGCTCTCGAGAAGGTCGGCCGCGGGGCTGCCGGCAAAGCCCGGCAGCGCGCCCGGCTCGATGTAGAGCGTTTCGAGGAACAGCCGTGAGGACGGCGAGTACGGCGAGATCTTCGCCCGGTCGGTCGGGAACAGGGCGTGGGCCGGGCTGAGACCCAGGAACGAGGCGCCGCGAAGGGCGGCATCGCGGGCGGCGCGGCCGGCATCGGCGTAGGTGCCGATACCGAGGTTGCTCGGCGATCGCAGACCGTAGAGCTGCGCGGCGAGCCCCCAGTCGCGGGCGCCGTCCTCGGCATAGGCGCGCGGACGCCAGCAGCGCTGGGGCGCCGCGACGATCCAGGCCTGCGCCCGGCGATCGCCCACTGTGACGGTGAGCTGGTGATAGCCCGGCGTCAGCGGCGGCAGGTCGAACCCCGCACCGTCCTCCGAGGCGGTGAGCGTGGCGCGTCCCTCGCGGGAGCGGTCGTGCTCGTCCACCAGCCGCCACGCGACGGCACCCGAGGTGACGCCCATCCGCACCGGCACGCGCAGGCCGCGGCGCGCCTCGGCCGACAGAAGAGGCGGCACGACGTTGGCGCGCACGGCCTCGACCGCCTCGAGGCTTTTCCGGATCGCGTCGTCGTCGCCGGCGGAGAAGCCCAGGGCTTCGAGCATGCCGCGGCGAACGTCGAGCGGCGTATCGATTCGCTGCCCGAAGGCGTCGGTGAATCCGTCGGCGATGCCGACGAGGTCGGCGAGACGTTCCAGGGCACTCACGTCCGAAACACCCACGTCCGAGCCGGTCACTTGGCGCCCCCGATCAGGAAGACGCCGGTCCAGGAGGAGAGCTGCAGGGCCTGCCGCGACACGCCGTTCGACCAGATCACCTGTCCGTCATCCACCTTCGCCTCGTAGTCGTCGTCGCCGACATTGGCGATGAAGCGCAGCCAGCCGTTCTCGTAACGCCACGTGCAATCCACCACGCCCGGCGCCGGGATCTCGGCCCTGGCGCCGAGGAACCGGCTCTTGGTGAGCGGCACGACGCTCTGCCGGCGAATCTGAAGGAGGTTGCGGGTGTCGGCCCAGACGGCGCGGTGCGGCTCGGTCTCGGCCTCGTCCCAGTCGATCTTCGAATCTTCGAAGGTCTTGGCCTCGGTCGGATCGGGGATGACGGAGGTGTCGTCGGCAAAGGCCGCGAAGCTCTTGAACTCGCGGCGACGCCCCTCGCGGACCGCCTTGTTCAGTTCCTCGTCCGGCGCGAAATCCACGAAGAACAGGAACGGCGCCGAAGCCGACCATTCCTCGCCCATCCATAGCATCGGGATCTGCGGCGCGAGCAGCAGGCCGGCGCGGGCGAGCGCGAGCTTCTTCGGGTCCGAGAGGTGGCTCAGGCGCTCGCCGAGCGCGCGGTTGCCGACCTGATCGTGGTTCTGAAGGAAGGTGACGAAGGCAGAGGGCGGCAGGTGCGCCGAGGGCTCGCCGCGGGGATGGTTGTCGAGGGTCGGGAAGGGCTCGCCCTGATAGGCGAAGCCCTCCGCGAGGCAGCGCGCCAGATGCTCGACCGGCTTGTCGGCGAAGCTCGCGTAGTAGCCGGCATCCTCGCCGGTCAGCAGCACGTGCCAGCAATGGTGCAGGTCGTCGGCCCACTGCGCACTGTGAAGGAGCGGCCGGCCCTCGTCGTCGCGTTCCAGCCAGCGCGCCTGGTTGGCCTCGTTCTCCAGGATCAGGTGGACATGGCGATCCGGGAAGGTCGTGCGGATCGTCTCGCCGAGTTCGGCCAGGAAGTGTTGTTCGGAGTCATCGAGGATCGCGTGCACCGCGTCGAAGCGGATGCCGTCGAAATGATATTCCTTCAGCCAGTAGAGCGCGTTCTCGATGAAGAAGTCGCGCACGACCGGGCCCGACTCCTTCCCGTCGAAATTGATGCCGGCGCCCCACGGGGTCTGGTGGCGCTCGGTGAAGAAGGTCTTGGCGTAGGAATGCAGATAATTCCCGGCCGGGCCGAAGTGGTTGTAGACGCAGTCGATCAGTACCATCAGGCCCTTGGCGTGGGCGGTGTCGATCAGGTGCTTGAGCTCGTCCGGCCGGCCATAGGCCGAATCCGGGGCGTAGGGCAGGACGCCGTCGTAGCCCCAGTTGCGGGTGCCCTTGAAGTCGGCGAGCGGCAATAGCTCGATCGCCGTCACGCCGAGATCGACCAGATCGTCGAGCCGCTTCTCCAGGCCCGCATAGGTGCCCTCGGGCGTCGCGGTGCCGACATGCAGCTCGTAGACGACGGCCTCTTCCCAGTGACGTCCGGTCCACTCGCCGTCCGACCACGCATAGGCGTTCGGATCGATCACTTCGGAGGGCGAGGAGACGTCCTCGGGCTGAAACCGCGAGGCGGGATCGGGCACCACGAGATCGCCGTCGATGCGGAAGCCGTAGCGGGCGCCGGCCTTCACGCCCGGAACCGTCGTGCGGCGCCAGCCCTCGCCGACATCGGGAATCGGATGGTCGGCCCCATCCACGACGAGGGTCACGTCCTTGGCGGTCGGCGCCCAGAGGGCGAACCGCACACCGTCCTCGGCAAACTCGCTGCCGAACCGCATCGCATGGGCGCGCCGCATCAGGCCACCGGTCTCCGCTGGAGTAAAAGTGCCTCACGAAACTCC
>NZ_BPRD01000059.1 GCF_022179745.1 Methylorubrum podarium | reverse complement strand
CCGGCGGCCTCCTACCGTCCCGGACACGGCGCGGTGCGCGCGTGGCTCTACGGGCTCGCCGTGCTGGTGGTGGCGATGGTCGCCATCGGCGGCGCGACGCGGCTCACCGGTTCGGGTCTCTCGATCACCGAGTGGCGGCCGGTGACCGGCGTGGTCCCGCCGCTCAACGCCGCCGACTGGGCGGTGGAGTTCGACAAGTACCGCGACACGCCGCAATACCACATCCTCAACCAGGGCATCGGGCTCGACGGCTTCAAGACGCTCTACTGGTGGGAATGGGGTCATCGCCTGCTCGGGCGGATCGTCGGCCTCGTCTTCTTCCTTCCCTTCGCGTGGTTCTGGATCCGCGGCATGCTCGGGCGCCGCCTCCTGCTCGGTCTCCTCGGCCTCGGCCTGCTCGGCGGGCTCCAGGGGGCGATCGGCTGGATCATGGTGGCCTCGGGGCTGCAGCCCGGCATGACGGCGGTGGCGCCGCTCAAGCTCGCGCTCCACCTCACCACCGCGAGCCTGATCCTCGCCGGCCTCGTCTGGCTCGCCGCCGGCACGCGTCCCCGCGCGCTCGCCCCCGCGCCCGAGCCGGTGCGGCTCTTCGCCGGCCTCCTGCCGGTTCTGGTGCTGATCCAGATCTGGCTCGGCGGCCTCGTCGCCGGCTCGAAGGCGGGCCTGCTCTACAACACCTGGCCCGACATGGACGGCGTCCTCGTGCCGCCGGCCCGGGTGCTGTTCGACAAGGTGCCCTGGATCGAGAACTTCGTCGACAACCTCGCCCTGGTGCAGCTCAACCACCGCCTCTTCGCCTATCTCGTGGTGCTGGCGGCCCTCGCCCACGCGATCCAGGCCGTCCGCGCGGCCCCCGGCAGCGCCGCAGGGCGTGCCATGGGGGTCGCGGTGCTGGCCCTGGCGCAGATGGGCCTCGGCATCGTCACCCTGCTCCTGCAGGTGCCGCTCTGGGCGGGCCTCGCGCATCAGGTCTTCGCCATGGCGGTGCTGATCATGGCGACCGTCCACGCCCGCCTCAGCCTGGGCGTGCGCGCCGCCTCCGCGCCCGAGGTGGCGGAGGTGCCGATCGGCCTGGAGACGCTCGCCGGCCGCGGCGCCTGACGGCGCCCGGCCTGGCTCGGATCCGCCCTCCCGAACGGATCGACCCGATCCGGTGAGGCCCCCCCCGCGTCATCCCGTCCGTCTGGCGTGAAACCTGCCTCGCCGGCCGGGCAGGGTCACGAAACCGTCGCCGTCGGTCCCGATGCTGGAAACAGCGCCGCGGGCGACTGCGATGCAGCATAAAATTTGGCTTATCTTGCGGCGCAATGGTTGGAGGCCAGTCGTCGCGGAGACAATTTCGGTGGAAGACCACTTGGTCGTTAGTTCGATGATGGAACGACTCGCGGCACTATAGAATTAAATACCTCGCCAACACGGGAGCAGAGGATGTTTCTGGCCGAGGACGGACGCCCGCTTGCGCTGACCTGGAACTACACGCCGTACGAATTGCGGGCGGACGGTGCGGTTCACATCGCGGGTCTCGTCCTCGGGGTTCTCGGCGCGGTCTGCTTGGTGGTCACCGCGACTTTGACGCATCTCGGCTGGATCGAGCGCGCCTCTCTGCTGGTCTACGCCACCGCGATGCTGGCGATGCTCGGCGCGTCGGCCGCCTACAACATGTGGCCGGTGAGTCCGCGCAAGTGGATCCTGCGCCGGTTCGACCACGCCTTCATCTACCTGATGATCGCCGGCACCTACACGCCCGTGGTGGCGCTGGTGGGCTCCGGCCCCGTCGCCTGGATCCTGCTCGCCCTGATCTGGACGGTGGCGCTCGCCGGCATCGCCATCAAGATCCTGATGCCCGGCCGCTGGGACCGGGTCTCGATCGTGCTCTACCTGATGCTGGGCTGGAGCGGCGTGCTCGCCTACGAATCGGTGATCTCGGGGCTCACTCCGTCGGCCCTCGGCTTCCTCGCCGTCGGCGGCCTGCTCTACTCGGTGGGCGTGGTGTTCCACGTCTGGCGGAGCCTGCCGTTCCAGAACGCGATCTGGCACAGCTTCGTCCTCGCCGCGACCGCGTGCCATTACGGGACGATCATGGCGAGCGTGCTCCACGCCGGGGCGTGAGCCCTGCCGTCAGGCCGGCTCGGAGATGCTGCTGCCCTCGCCCAGCGTATCCGAGGCGCGCTCGACCGCGCTGATCGCGTCGAGCAGGTGCTGCACGCTGCGCTCCACCTCGATCCGCGGCCGGTCCATCTCGGCGGCCCGCGCCACCAGCCCTTCGAGCTGATCCAGCACGACCAGGAGGTCGCCCGCGACGGCCGCCACGTCGCAACCGGCGCGGGCCGGTTTCGCGGGGGCAGGGCGGCGGAAAGGGATGATCGTGCTCATCGCCATCGTGTGTCGCGAAAAGGCGGGCGCATGGCCACCCGCCGACCGGGCGTCATCCACACCCAAGCCGCGCCTCGCGGTCGCCAAAAGGGAGTTCCTGCCGCAATTGGTGAGTTTTTCGTCGAAACCGTGGCTCGCATCCGTGCCACTCGATCAAGCTTTCGCGCCGTGCTCCCGCCGTCACGGCCGAGTCCTTCCGAACCGGAAAAATGTCTCCTCCGAATCGGACGGTCCCGGCAAAGGATTGACAAGGATCGCGTCGAGGCAGAGGTTGGAATCGTTCCGAGGGGGGCCCCGAAAAGGGGCTGAGAGTGGGCTGGCGCCCTGACCCTTGAACCTGATCCGGCTCGTACCGGCGGAGGGACGGGAACCAGTGGCCGCTGCTCGAAGCAGCGTCGGCCATCCGCACCATCGTCGGGACCACGGGTCGCCTCCCCCATCAGGAGCGACAGCGATGAACGCACCCGTCCGTCCCAAAGATCTTCCCAACGGCAGCCCTGCCAGCGTCACCACCGGCCCGGTCCAGGGCTCGCGAAAAGTCTACGCCGGGGCCCCCGGCCGGCCCGACATCCGCGTGCCCTTCCGGGAGATCGCCCTCTCCGATCCGAAGGAGGAGGCGGTGCGGGTCTACGACCCGTCGGGCCCCTACACCGAGACCGATGCGGCGATCGACCTCGAGAAGGGTCTCGCCCCGGTGCGCGAGCCCTGGATCGTCGGGCGCGGCTACGCGGCGGTCAAACCCCGCGACGTGAAGCCCGAGGACAACGGCTTCGCCGCGGCCGACAAGCTCGTCGCCCCGTGCCCGGCCGAGCGCACGATCCGCCGGGCCGAGGCCGGGCAGATGGTGACGCAGTACGAGTTCGCCCGCGCCGGGATCATCACCGAGGAGATGATCTACGTCGCCCACCGCGAGAACGCCTGCCGCGAGCAGATGCTGGAGCGCGCCGAGGCCGCGCTGGCGGACGGCCAGAACTTCGGCGCCGCGGTGCCGCCCTTCATCACCCCCGAATTCGTGCGCGAGGAGGTGGCCCGCGGGCGCGCCATCATCCCGGCCAACATCAACCACCTCGAACTCGAGCCGATGGCGATCGGCCGCAACTTCCTGGTGAAGATCAACGCCAATATCGGCAACTCGGCCGTCACCTCCTCGGCGGCGGAAGAGGTCGAGAAGCTGGTCTGGTCGATCCGCTGGGGCGCGGACACGGTCATGGACCTCTCGACGGGGCGCAACATCCACAACATCCGCTCGTGGATCGTGCGCAACTCCCCCGTGCCGATCGGCACCGTGCCGATCTACCAGGCGCTGGAGAAGGTCGGCGGCGACCCGCTCAAGCTCGATTGGGAGGTCTTCAAGGACACACTGATCGAGCAGGCCGAGCAGGGTATCGACTACTTCACGATCCATGCCGGCGTCCGGCTCGCCCACGTGCCGCTCACCGCGCGGCGCACCACCGGCATCGTCTCGCGCGGCGGCTCGATCATGGCGCGCTGGTGCCTCGCCGGGCACCGCGAATCGTTCCTCTACGAGCGGTTCGACGAGATCTGCGACATCATGCGGGCCTACGACGTGTCGTTCTCGCTGGGCGACGGCCTGCGCCCCGGCTCGATCGCCGACGCCAACGACGCGGCCCAGTTCGCCGAGCTGGAGACCTTGGGCGAACTCACCAAGATCGCCTGGGACAAGGGCTGTCAGGTGATGATCGAGGGCCCCGGCCACGTGCCGATGCACAAGATCAAGGTCAACATGGAGAAGCAGCTGCGCGAGTGCGGCGAGGCGCCGTTCTACACCCTCGGCCCGCTGACCACCGACATCGCGCCCGGCTACGACCACATCACCTCGGGCATCGGCGCGGCGATGATCGGCTGGTTCGGCACGGCGATGCTCTGCTACGTCACGCCGAAGGAGCATCTGGGGCTGCCGAACCGCGACGACGTGAAGACCGGCGTCATCACCTACAAGATCGCGGCGCATGCCGCCGACCTCGCCAAGGGCCACCCCGCCGCGCAGCTGCGCGACGACGCGCTCAGCCGCGCCCGGTTCGACTTCCGTTGGGAGGACCAGTTCAACCTCTCGCTCGACCCCGACACGGCGCGCAGCTTCCACGACGAGACCCTGCCGAAGGACGCGCACAAGGTCGCGCATTTCTGCTCGATGTGCGGCCCGAAATTCTGCTCGATGAAGATCACGCAGGATCTGCGCGCCGACGTGCTCGCCATGGAGGAGGCCGGCGTGGTGCTGGGCCAGGCCAAGCCCCTCTCCGAGGAGGAGCGCGAGGCCGGCATGGCGGCGAAGTCGCAGGAGTTCCTGGCCGAGGGCGGCAAGCTCTACGTCGACGCGGCGGAGTAACGCGCCCTTCGACAGGGAAAACGCTTCGCGTCCAAAACTCAGGTCGGGGCAGTGTGTACTGCCCCGACTTTCTTGCATCGTGCGATGCGCGGGATCGCCCGCTCCGCGCGTTGATGCCGATCAACGGATGCGCGTAGGATTCAGCGGGCGGTCGAACGGAGGGCACGATGCAGCGGAGGACGGCGCTGGAATCCGCCGCGGCCCACGGCAGTGTCAGCTACGGGGCGCTGCCGGCCCCGCGCCTGCGCGCGGTCCTTCTCGGGGATGCGCCCTCGGAGGCCGAGCGGGCGCGGATCTATCAGGCGCTGTCCGAGACGCCGCTCGATCGGTTGGCGACCCTCGCCCGGGAGATCGGGCTCCCCTTCGCGGCGCTCGACGAACGCTTTTCCGCTCTGTTCGGAAGCAGCCTGGAGGATGCGCAGCAGTGGAAGCCTGGCGGTCATCGGTCCGTCGCGCCGTCATCCGCCGGCGATTCGTGAAAATCCTTCAGGCAATCTTTACGGATCGGTGAAGCTGGTACCCGTTCCCGGGGGACAAGCGGCGCCGCTTAAGACTCCGGTAGCGACGCGCGCAATCTTCTGAGGGCCGGCTTCTCGCCGGAACTCGAAGGAATGCTGCCATGGATCCGATCAGGGCTGCGGCCGCCACGCCGCCCATCTCGACCGCCCCCGTCACCCCCGTCCGCCCGGTCGCCGAGACGCCCCGCAGCGAGGCCCAAGCTTCCCGCGTGCTCGACCCCGCGGTCACCCTCGCGGTGAATCCCGAGAACACCGAGGCGAAGCCGTCCGAACCGGAGCGGCGTGCCTATGTCCGCGATGCGGAGAGTCAGAGCCTCGTCTTCCGGGTCACCGATCCGCAGACCGGGGACGTGGTGATGCAGATCCCCGACGAGGTGATCCTCAAGGCGCGCGCCTATGCGCGGGAATCGGCCCCCTTCCCGGGCGAGCGCATCGCCAAGACCGCCTGACCGCCGCCTGACCGCCGCCCGGCCACTCCCCGCGGGAGGCGGTGCGGACGGGGTTCCAACGTCTCCGGAGATCACGCGACGCCGAGAGGCGGATCCGCGGATCGTCCGGTCGTGCTGATTCGTCTAGGGGGACATCGCCTCCGGGACGCTCACGCCCCCGGCCCGGCATCGCCCTGGAGGCCCGCGGCGATGTGGTTGTTGAGCGAGACCAGGGACTCGATTTTCGCCGCCGTCGGCTCGATCATCGTGTCGACGATCGTGTGGAACACGTAGGCCGAGAGCTGGGCCATGCCGTTGCGGACCTCGACCGGGAGCGGGCTGCCCGGCTCGGTCGCGGCGGAGGCCAGGATCGTCCAGACCCGCTGATTGAAAGTGAGGGCGTCGTTGAGGGCCGGGCCCGTCTCGACCTGGGCCCCGAGGGCCCGGAGGCGGCCGGCGGCCTTCAGCAACACGGCGGCTTCGGCCTCCCGAGGCGAGAGCGCCACGCGCGCGACTTTCGCGTAGGCATTGGCCGCATACTGCATGATCGGAGGTCTCCCCGCGCCGCCCTCGGCCAGCGCTGGGCGAATCATGCATGCGGTTTGTTAAAAGCGGGTATGCAACGGTTCTGCCCCATTGGCGCCCCGAAAGGGGGAGAGTGCTTCGCCGTGGCCGGCCTTGTCGCCAATCCGCGCCGCACCGGGTCCGGAACCCGCCTCAGATGACGAACTTCTTCCTCGGATTGATGGCCGGCTGCATCATCGCCGGCGTCGTCACCATCACCGCAGCGCGGCATCCGACGGTGCAGTTGCGGCTGGGTCTCGTTCCGCCCGCTCAGGCGGCGGTCACCCCGCCCCCGCGCCCCGAGACGACCCCCCAATGCCCGGCCCCGAAGGCCGCGATGCAGGTCGGCAAGCCGGAGATGCTGTTCTCGCGCAGCCGCCTGTGGTCGGTCGCGCCCTGAAAACCGGTCGTCTGCCGGTCGCGGCGAATCAGACGCTGCTGCTGAGCAGGAACATCACCATCGTCGTCGCGACGGTGCTGCCGAGGAAGCCGCACAGAGCCGCGGTGAAGGACGGTCCGGTCCGCATCTCGGCGGAGGGCTGGCGGAGCGTGCTGTCGGTGGTGATCATGGCAGGATTCCTGAGGCCGATGAGAGGGTTCGTCCGGCGCGGGGGCGATCGGTTTCGTTGAAGTGAATCTGCGCCTTAAGGCAACGCTTCGCGGTGCGGGACCACACCCGTCCCCTGGGCGGTTCCGGCTTTCGCAACACCGCGTTGCACGGTGATCCGTCGATGGTGGACGGCGATGGTGGGGGCTGAGGCCCGCTCAGTCGCAGCGGTTGACGTGCTTGGCGACCCGCAGGGAGCGGAGCTCGCTGCGCAGGTCGATCGAGACGATGTCGGCCCCGCAATCCTCGAAGGCGTCCTGCGCCTCGTGATAGCGGTCGCCGATCTCGTCGAGGGTGTCGCAGACCCGGTCGCGGTTGCCGAGCCGCGCCTCCTGGCGGGCCTGGTAGCGCAGGGCGCTGGCCTCCTGGATCTTGCGGCGGCCGTCGAGGCAGCCGGGCGCGGCGAGCGCGGAGGAAACGAGGGAGACGCCGACGAGGGAGGCCGCGAGGCCGGCGAGAGCGGTGTGTCGCATGAGGTGACGCATGGGGCAGACCGACGCTGGTTCGACCGAGGTCATGAAAAGGTGAGGGAGCGCTCGACGCGCAGGTTCCGCAGTGCCGTCACTGCTGCCACCGTCGCGCCGCCGTCCGTGTCGGTGTTTTGAACGGCGACGCTAAGCCGATGGTTCCGAGACGTCTTGACGGGATCTGCCGCGTTTCTTGACGGAACCTTCCGCCGGCTCGGGGGCGATCGAATTGGCCTGCGATCCGTCCTGCGGCCTCTCCGTCACCCCGGCGGCCTCCGTCCGGCCGGGAGCCTGTCCGGCGCGGCCGCGGCGCGAGACGAGGATCCGGTCGAGGGTGACCGGCGCCGGGCCCTGGGCGTCGATCCCGACATCGTACTGGCGCGGGATCGGCTTGAGCCGGCCGTGCGAGTGGCCGTGCAGGTTGATCGCGCCCCGGCCGAGGCCGTTCCAGGTCCGGAAGGCGTAGTGGCACAGCACGAGCCGGCGGCCCTCGACCTCGGTCTCGGCGTAATGCGCCACCGAGGCCCAGCCGGGCGCCGACAGGGTGGCCGGGCCGTCGTTGTTGCCGACGATGAGATGCTTGCGGCCGTGGAGCGCGGCGAGCAGGGCCGCGACGCGCTCCGGCGGCGGGCCGAGGGCGAAATCGCCGAGATGCCAGACGGTGTCCTCGGGGGAGACCACGGCGTTCCAGGCCTCGACCAGCGCCGCGTCGTGCGTCGGCAGGTCCGGGAAGGGCCGCCGGTCGATCCGCAGGATCCGCGGGTCGCCGAAATGCGTATCGCTCGTGAAGAAGACCGTCATCCGCCGCGCCGTCCGCTGTGAGCGGGACAACGCGGCGGAGGGGAGAACGATGCCGGCCTTCGCCTTCGAGGTCGGCGCCGAAAATCAGCGCCCGAGAATCAGCGCCCGAGAATCAGCGCCC
>NZ_BPRD01000058.1 GCF_022179745.1 Methylorubrum podarium | reverse complement strand
CGGCCCGCGCCGCCGGCCTCCCGTCCTGTCACTCGGCCGGAGCCGGATGCCCCTTGAACTGCGGGCCGCTGCCGGTGCGCGCCTGCTCCTGCTCGACCCAGAGGTCGTGGTGCGCGCGCGCCCAGGCGAGATCGACCTTGCCGCTGCCCATGGCGTCGTAGGCGCCCTCCATGCCGAGGGTGCCGATGTAGATGTGGGCGAGGATGCCGGCGATGAACACGATGCCGATCACCGAGTGGACCACCTGCATCACCTGCATCCCGTTGATGTCGGTGAGCGCGAAGGGGAACAGCATCATCAGGCCGGTGACGGCCATCGCCGCGCCGAAGCCGGCGACCATCCAGAACACGCCCTTCTGGCCGGCATTGAAGCGGCCCGCATGGGGGTGACCTTTGCCGATGAGGCCGCCGCCGGCCTTGATCCAGGCCCAATCGACCTTGCTCGGGATGTTGTCCCTGATCCAGAGGACGAACATGAAGGCGACGCCGAGCATGAACGGCCACGCGAGGTAGACGTGGCTGTACTTCGCCCATTGCGCGATGGCGCCGAACGCCTCCGGCCCGATCAGCGGCATCAGCAGCCGCTTGCCGAAGATGTAGTTCAGGCCCGACAGCGAGAGGATGATGAAGCAGACCGCCGTCATCCAGTGGGTGAAGCGCTCGAAGGCGTTGAAGCGCAGGATCTTCTTCCCCGATTCCTGGCTGTGCTCCATCATGATCCGGCCGCGGAACAGGAAGAAGGCGCCGAGCGCGACGAGCATGCCGAGGATGGCGATGGCGCCGATCCAGGGCAGCCAGCGCTCGCGGAAGTTCTGATATTCCCGGCCCTGCGGCTGGATCAGGTTGGCCGACTTGCCGTCGGGGATCGAGACGCGGCCGCGGATCTTGGAATCCTGCTTGAACAGGAATTCCTCATTCACCGAGTCGGCGGTGGGCCGGGCGCCCATCGGGTTCTGGCCGTCGGCCTGGATCGGGTTCTGCGCGAACGCGGGCGCGAGCGCCGCCGGGGCCGCGACGAGCATCGCTGCCAGAAGAAGGGTGTTGAGGAAGGTCACTGCCCGCCGCATCGGCGTTCCTTTCCAAGTCCTTGTCGAGACGCCGCCGAGCCTGCGTGCGCCGCTTCCGTCCGATCGCTGCTGACCGGCAGCGTCCCATCCGACCCCCTCATCCTGAGGTGCCGCGCAGCGGCCTCGAAGGAGGGCTCCAGAAGTCTCCGTGATCCCTGGAGCCCTCCTTCGAAGCCGACGCTGGCGCGTCGGCACCTCAGGATGAGGTCGAGGTCGGAAAAGGGTCCGAGGGCGTTTGCCCTCGAACCGAGCGTCAGATCGCGACGGTCTCGCGGTAGGCCGTCTTCCAGCCCCAGGCGCCGGAGCCGTAGCCGCGCTTGATCACCCGCTGCTTGTAGATCTCGGCGATCATCTCGCCGTCACCGGCCAGCAGCGCCTTGGTCGAGCACATCTCGGCGCAGAGCGGCAGCTTGCCCTCCGCGAGGCGGTTCGAGCCGTACTTCTCGTACTCGGCGGTCGAGAAGTCCGCCTCCGGGCCGCCGGAGCAGTAGGTGCACTTGTCCATCTTGCCGCGCGAACCGAAGTTCCCGACCCGCGGGTATTGCGGCGCGCCGAACGGGCAGGCGTAGAAGCAGTAGCCGCAGCCGATGCAGATGTCCTTGGAGTGCAGCACCACGGCGTCGGCCGTGGTGTAGAAGCAGTTCACCGGGCACACCGCCGCGCAGGGCGCGTCGGTGCAGTGCATGCAGGCCATCGAGACCGAGCGCTCGCCGGGCTTGCCGTCGTTGAGGGTGACGACGCGGCGGCGATTGATGCCCCACGGCACCTCGTGCTCGTTCTTGCAGGCCGTGACGCAGGCGTTGCACTCGATGCAGCGGTCCGCGTCGCAGAGGAACTTCATCCGGGCCATGGTTCGGGTCGCTCCTCTCAGGCCGCTGCGATCTGGCACAGGGTGCACTTCGTTTCCTGCATGCCCGTCACAGGATCGAAGCCGTAGGTGGTCACGGTGTTCACGCTCTCGCCGAGCACCACCGGGTCGGTGCCCTTCGGGTAGTAGTCGCGCATGTCCTTGCCCTGGTACCAACCGGAGAAGTGGAAGGGCATGAAGGCCACGCCCTTGCCGACGCGGTCGGTCACCAGCGCCTTGACCTTGGTCTTCGCGCCGTTCTCGGCGCCGCTCACCCAGACCCACTGACCGTCCTTGATGCCGCGGTCGGCGGCGTCCCCGGTGTTGATCTCGACGAACATGTCCTGCTGCAGCTCGGCGAGCCACGGGTTCGACCGGGTCTCCTCGCCGCCGCCCTCGTACTCGACGAGGCGGCCGGAGGTGAGGATGATCGGGAAGTCCTTGATCACGTTGCGATCGACCGCCGACTTCTGCACCGAGAAGCCGATGTTCGGCATGCGCAGCTGCCGCTCGTCGGGCCGCGTCGGATACTTCGCCACGAGGTCGGGCCGGGGCGAGTAGACCGGCTCGCGGTGGACCGGCACCGGGTCGGGCAGGTTCCAGGCGTTGGCCCGGGCCTTGCCGTTGCCGAAGGGCGAGACGCCGTGCTCGAGGCAGACGCGCTGGATGCCGCCCGACAGGTCAGTCGCCCAGCTCACCGTGTCCGGCTTCTCACCGCCGATCTTGAGGATCGTCGCGAGCTCCTCCGGCGTCAGGTCCCGGTCCCAACCGAGCTTCTTGAACACCCCGAAGGTGAACTCGGGATAGCCGTCGGTCAGGTCCGAGCCCTTCGAGAAGGAGTTCTCGGCGAGCAGGGTCTGCCCGTTGCGCTCGGTGCCGAACCGGGCGCGGAAGTTGCCGCCGCCCTCCTTCACGTGGAGATTGGTGTTGTAGAGGATCGCCGAGCCCGGATGCCGGATCTCGGGCTTGCCCCAGCACGGCCAGGGCAGGCCGTAATAGTCGCCGCCGACCTCCGGATCGTCCTTCGGCGCGCGCAGCGTCACGAGGTCGAACTTGTGCTGGTTGCGCATATGCGCCTTCAGCCGCTCCGGGGACTGGCCGCAATAGCCGGTCGACCAGCCGCCGCGGTTGATCTCGCGGAGGATGTCCTCGGCAACGGGAATCCCGTTCTCGACCTTGATGTTCTTGCAGAGCTTGTCGGCGAAGCCGAGCTTCTCGGAGAGACGGTAGAGCACCTCGTAGTCGTTCTTCGACTCGAAGGCCGGCTTCACGATCTGCTCGCCCCACTGGATCGAGCGGTTCGAGGCCGTGCGCGAGCCGTCCATCTCCAGCGAGGTGCAGATCGGCAGCAGGTAGGTGTTGTCCTGCCGGGCATCGAGGGCCGCGAAGGTCGTCGGATGCGGGTCGGCGACGACCAGCAGCTCGAGCTTGTTCATGCCCTCGATCGCCTCGGGCATGCGGGTGACGGTGTTGCCGCCGTGCCCGAACACCATGAACGCCTTGATCGGGCTGCGCTGGTCGATCTGCTCCGGCGGCAGGTTCACGGCATCGAACCAGCGGGTCGAGGTGATGCCGGGCGCCTCCATGTTCTCCTTGCGGGTACGGGCCTTGCGGCCGCCCTTCGCCGGAACCTCATCGAAGCGCGACTGCAGCCACTCGTACTCGACCTCCCAGACGCGGGCCCAGTGCCGCCAGCCGCCCTCGACGAGGCCGTAGTAGAGCGGCAGCGAGGTGACATCGAGGCCGAGATCGGTCGCGCCCTGCACGTTGGTGTGGCCGCGGAAGATGTTGGCGCCGGTGCCGGGCTTGCCGACATTGCCGGTGGCTAGGCACAGGATGCAGAGCGCACGCACGTTGGCGGTGCCGACCGTGTGCTGGGTCGCGCCCATGCACCAGATCAGGGTCGCGGGCTTCTCCTTGGCGAACTTCTCCGCCACGCGCTTGAGCTGCTCGCCCGGCACGCCGGAGACGCGCTCGACCTCGTCGGGCGTCCACTTGGCGACTTCCTTGCGCACGTCGTCCATGGCGTAGACGCGCTGGGCGATGAACTCCTTGTCCTCCCAGCCATTCTGGAAGATGTGCCAGAGGATGCCCCACACCACCGGGATGTCGGTGCCGGAGCGGATGCGCACGTACTCGGTCGCGTGCGCCGCGGTGCGGGTGAAGCGCGGATCGATGACGATCATGTTCGCGCGGTTGATCTCCTTGCCCGACAGCACGTGCTGCAGGGAGACCGGATGCGCCTCGGCCGGATTGCCGCCGAGGATGATCATCGTCTTGGCGTTGCGGATGTCGTTGTAGGAGTTCGTCTGGGCGCCGTAGCCCCAGGTGTTGGCCACGCCCGCCACCGTGGTCGAGTGGCAGATACGCGCCTGATGGTCGATCGAGTTCGTGCCCCAGAGGGCAGCGAACTTGCGCATCAGGTAGGAGGCTTCGTTGGTGAACTTGGCCGAACCCAGCCAGTAGACCGAGTCGGCGCCGTTCTTCTCGCGGATCGCCAGCAGCTTGTCGCCGATCTCCTGATAGGCCTGATCCCAGGAGATCCGCTTCCACTGCCCGCCTTCGAGCTTCATCGGGTACTTGAGGCGGCGGTCGGAGGAGACGAGTTCGCGGATCGCCGCGCCCTTGGCGCAGTGCGTGCCGCGGTTGATCGGGCTGGCGTAGGACGGCTCCTGGCCGACCCAGACGCCGTTCACGACCTCGGCCGTCACCGTGCAGCCCACCGAGCAGTGGGTGCAGACGTTCTTCTTGATGACCGTGTCCGGCCCGACGGCCGAGGAGCCGGCCGCCTGCGCCTTGCGCACCGAGCCGAGCTGGATCGTGCCAGCGGCGGCGAGCGCGCCCGCGGTCAGACCGGACTTGCGGAGGAAGGCACGGCGGTCGAGCACGCCCGAGGCGAGGCCCGCGGCGACGGCCTGGTGCTTGGTGCGAGCAGCCTCGCCGCTCTTGCGCTTGATCAGCATGGCAGCCTCACTTCGGACCGGTCGACGCCGGATCGGTGTTCTTCTTGAGGGTCTCGTAGCCGTTGGTCCGGTAGAACGCCTTCACGTGGTCGCTCTCCCGATACCGGGCCTTGGTCTCGTCGTTGCCGGGATCGTAGGCCTGAGCCTCGGTTGCCCCCATCGGCGAGGCGACCGCCGCCGCCGCGGCAACGGTGCTCCCGCCGAGCGCCCGAAAGAATTGGCGACGACCGAGCGTCTTCGGATCCTGTCGCATCACCCTCGTCTCCTCCGGCGGCTGCCTGCTCTTAAGGCAACGCGCCTCGATCCCGTTTGTCACGATGCAGAAGCCCTTCAGCCTTCCATGGCGAAGGCTTCCGCCTCGATCTCGATGAAGGCGCGGCCGAGACCCCCGACCGCGCGATAGAAGTGCCCCGCCTTCGCGTTCTCCAGATCGGTGAAGAAGCGCTCGGCCCAGGGTTCGATGTGGCGGGCGAAGAAGCGGGCCGGCATGCCGGGCTCCGCCTCGAACCGATCCGCCGCTAGACCCGCCATCACCTCCAGGAGGATCGCGAGGTGATCCTCCGGCTCGCTCATCGCCTCGCTCCGCTCGATGCCGAGCGCGGCGAAATCCTCGCGCACCCGGGCGAGCGGGCGCTCGTTGAGGAAGCCGGTGAGATAGTAGGAGGCGTAAGGCAGGAGCTCGCCGCGGCCGACGCCGATGAACAGTGCGAAGTACTCGCGCTCCACCGCGTCCGTATCGGTCTCGGCCGCCGCGCGGCGCAGGGCCGCGATCTGCCGGCCGAGGACGCCGTCTCCGTCCTTCAGGGCGGCGAGCGCGGCGAGCAGCGAGGCCTCCGGCGCCCGCCCGAGCAGGGCGGCCAGAAGATCGTATTGCTGCGCACGCAGGTGATCGATGTCGTCCGGCACGCCGCCGACCCCAGACACCTCAACTCCCGGAAGTGCCATCACCGACGCAACCGAACCCATCATGTCCCTCGGGTCCTCACGCAGGACCGCCTTGTTTGGACCGATAATAAAAAGCGTTTGAGTTTGCCGCAATCGAAATGCGCGTGAATTACGAGGGCATCGCGCCTCCATGGCGCCGCAGCCGGGGTCGGGGGAGGGCGGGCTGCGCGACCTCAGGACGGTCACCTGCCAAGTCGGCAACCTGCGGATGCATATCTATGGACGGTGCTGCCGGTACCGGTCCGGGAATAGCCTCAGGCTCGGGATCCGCTGCGCTGGCACACGCCGCGGGATCGTCCTGAGAAGCCGCCGGAACACCTTGCGATTCGGGACCGGCCGCCTCGTCGACTCCGGTGGGGACGCCGTCGATGACCCTTTTCAGCATCGCCTTGACGTCGTCGATCGGCAGAAGCGGTCCGGTGCCCGGCACGCCCCCCGGCGTGTTCCAGTCGTAGGCATAGTCCCGCGCCTCGCTGACGAAGTCGCGGATCGCCGGATCGAGCGACCACATCCGCCGGAGGGCGGCGTTGCGCAGGGCCGTCGGGACGCCGGCCTGGAGGAAGGCGGAGAGGTCGGTGTCCGTCGTCAGGGCATCGAGGGACGGAAGCTTCGCCAGCAGGTCGTCCGATACCGCTTCCGACAGGTCGTCGGTTCGCGCTTCCGCCCGCTGCAGGTTGTCGGAGGCGCCGGGTGACGGCGTTCCGTCGAGTAGGTTCTCGGCCCCTGCCGCGTCCGCGACGGCGGGTGTCTCGGAGCGCTCCGCGGCGCGGACGGATTCCTTGCGGCGGGCCCAGCGCGAGAGGAAGCTCCCGCTCATTCCGGTTTCCCCTGGGTGCCGGGGGCGCGGTGCGCCAGGGCTTCGGGGTCGGCGCGGTCGCGCTTGCGCTTCTCAAACTTGCGCTCGATGTGGAACGCCTCGAAGAACGCGAGCAGCTTGGCCTGCACCTCGGGCGGCATCGGCACCGCCTCGACGATCTCGCCGATGCCCTCGGCCATCGACTCGCCCTCGTAGGGGTCGGCGGTCACGCTCGCGACCTCGTAGGTGTCCTCCGCCGTGGCGTGGAGCGTGACCCAGAGGGACGGGCGGCCGGAGACGAGGTTGTCGCGGTAATGCGCCGTCTCGGCGATGTGCAGGCTCACCTCGTGCGCCCCCGCGTAGAAGGTCGCCTCCTCCTCGGTCTCGGAGAGCTGGGTCCAGGGCGCTGCCTGCGGCGCCGCGGGCAGGGCCGCGACGGGGAGCCAGGCGTGGCTCGCCCACGGCCCCTTCAGGCGACGGCGCGCCACGATGATGCCGACCTCGAACCGGTCTTCCGGTAGCTCCCGGGGCGTATCGTTCGGTGTCATGTCCGGCCTCACGCGGCGGCCCGGTCGGCGGCCAGCGGCAATCCGACGACGAGGTTCTGGGGCTTCAACTGCACGGTCTTGTCCGGGCTCATGGCGAGCAGGAGGTAGACCGGCCGGTCCCCGACCCGCGGATCGACGCGGGCCGGATCGGCGAAGGTGAGGCTGAACA
This sequence comes from Methylorubrum podarium, assembly GCF_022179745.1. GTDB lineage: Bacteria > Pseudomonadota > Alphaproteobacteria > Rhizobiales > Beijerinckiaceae > Methylobacterium > Methylobacterium podarium. The sequence goes on along the minus strand of NZ_BPRD01000058.1, from coordinate 6,007 downwards.
CGGCGATCACCCGCTCGCGGGCGGCGTCGTCCAGGGCCTCGCCGCGCCACAGCGTGTTGCCGATCCGCGTGCCCTCGGCGTCGAGCCCGACGAACCAGCGCCAATCGGGATCCTCCAGCCGGTCGAGGGGCGCGACCGCGACCTCCGCGTTGAGGAGATGGCGGACGAACGCCTCGATCGCCCGCGCCAGCCCCTCGCGGCTGCGCGTGCTGGAGCCGAGATTGAGCGCCATGGTGAAGGCGTCCGACCGGCTCCAGTAGGTCCAGGCGTTCTCCTCGTTGAGCACGTCGAGTTCGCTCGCCGCCTCCTTGCCGAGCATCGAGACCAGGGGCGAGAGCGGCGCGCCGCCCTCCCGCGCCTCGATCACCTCGGCATCGGCGAGCAGCACCGCGCCCTCGTGCAGACTGACGCGCTGCGAGCGAAAAAATAGCTCGGCGGCGCGCAGCACGAACGGGTCCTCGCACCCATCGAGGGCGTTGCGCAGGATCAGGTGCACCAATTGGGTCAGGAAGAGGCCGGGCACGCCCTGCAGCCCGCCGCGCACGAGGGCGAGATAGGCCGCCTCGACGGAGCGGGCCGCCAGCAGGCGGTCGCGGAAGGCGAGCATCACCTCCCAGTTCTCCCGCGCATCCGCATCGGCGATCGCCTCGATATCCGCGCGCGTCACCGGCCGGCGCGGCTCGGCGAGCAGGCTCGCGTGCAGCCCGCGCTCGGCCTCGCAGGCCTCCTCCGGCGGCACCAGTTCGGGCCGCGCCAGATAGGCGAGGATCAGCTCGTCGGTGACGGCGAGGCCGCCGCCCTCCGTGCGCTGCGTCAGGTGATGGCCGCTCGATACCCAGAACTCGGTCATGCTTTCCCAGCCCCCGCGGAGGCGCCGTTCAGGAGTCCGACGAGGTCGGCCTGTTCCTCGGGCCCCTCCTCGTCGGTCTCGACGAAGTGGAAGGCGCGCCCGTGCAGCGGGTCCGCGCCGGCCGGGCGCTGGTGCAGGGTGCGGAACTCCTCCGCGATCTCGCCGTCGCGCTCGCTCCGATGCATCGCGATCACGCTGCCGATCGGCAGGTTGCACAGCGAGGCCGCGACCTCGATCTCTTCCCGCGCCGCGGCGCGGGCGGCGTCGCGGTCCGGTGCGCCGAAGCGCTCGTGAATGTGGCGGGCGAGGTCCTCGATCGCCGCCTCGCGCTCCGCCTCGCTCGCCTCGCTGACGACGACGAGGGTCGAGAAGCCGAGCGAGCCCACCCCGGCGAAACCGGAGCGGAACGCCGCCCGGTCCTTTCCGGCGAGGGCGGAGAGGTCGGCATCGAAGAACAGGAACGAGCCGGTCACCGCCCACTCGCCGGGCTCGGCGGCCCGCGCGAAGACGAAGGTGTCGGACGGGTCGAGCCGCAGCGTCCGCGGCAGCTTGCCGGCGCTCACAGCCGCACCCTGCCGGTGCTCGGGTCGCGCCAGGAGGGGGCCGCCAGGGCCGGCAGGAGCGGGAGCGATTCGCTACGGCCGTCGGCGTGGACGAGCCGGGCATCTCCGTTCGGCTCGATCGTCGCCCGCACGCCCGGCGGCAGCGCGAGGCGGGCGAGGTAGCGACCCGTCGAGCGCGCGGCGCCGTCCTCGCTCCAGATTTCGAACGCCTTGGTGAGATGGCGGGCGAAGCTCTCGACCAGAGCCTCGCGCAGATCCTTTGGAAAACCTTCTTCCTCCAGGGAGGTCGAGTCGGGCGTCAGACCGGGATCGCCCGCATCGCGCTTCGAGGCGATCAGCATCGCCGAGAAGACGAGCCAGTCCGGCGTCTCGCCCTCGCCGCAGCCCTGCGGCCAGTGCAGCGCGCCGCCGCCGAGGCGGGCGCTGTTGAAGCTCAGCGTGTCGGGCCACAGGAAGGTCACCGGGATCTCCGGCGGCCCGAAGGTGCCGACCGCGTCCGCCAGCGCCTGCATCCCGACGAAGAAGGCCCGCCGCGCCGTGGCGAGCGGCTCGGTGGGCGCCAGCACGACGGCCAGCGCGATGACGTCGTCGCGCTCCTCCATCAGGAGAGTGCCGGCCTCGGCCTCGCCGGTCTCGGCCAGCCGGCAGGCCTGTCCGGCCGCGCCCGGGGAGCCCGCGGTGACGAGCCCGGTGAAGGCCGGCGGCAGGACGAGGGGAGCGGGGCGCAAGCCCGGTGAGACGGTTTCGAGTCGGGAGGTCATGAGCCGTATCGGGCGGGGCGCCTGCGCCCGCATGTCCGTTCGTAGTTTTGAACGATACGAGTATATGGAAGGCAGGCTCCCGCGCGAAGGGGCCTCCCGCTTTCCCAATCGTCTCAGGTTCAATCGTGTCCGATCGTCTCGTGTTCGCCTGTTCCTGCGAGAAGACGATGCCGCTCGATGCCGCGGCCCTGGAAAAGGGCTGCGGCGGTCGCGTGCGCACCGCCGACCAGCTCTGCGGTCTCGAACTCGACCGCTACCGCGAGGCCCTGGCCACGGGCGTGCCGATCACCGTCTCCTGCACGCTCCAGGCGCCGCTCTTCGAGGAAGTCGCGGCCGAGATGGAGGCGGAGGAGCGCGTCGCCTTCGCCAAGATCCGCGAGACCGCCGGCTGGTCGTCGGAGGCCGATAGGGCCGGTCCGAAGATGGCGGCGCTGCTGGCCGCGGCGGCGGAGCCGGTTCCGGTGGCCGGAACCGTACCGCTGGAGAGTCGCGGCGTCGCCCTGATCTACGGGCGCGACGAGGCCGCGATCGAGGCCGGGCGGCGTCTGGCCGAGCATCTCGACGTCACCGTGCTCCTGAGCCGGCCGGGCGAGGTGGCGCCGCTCCACCGCAACGAATTCCCGGTGATCCGCGGCACGGTGCGGGGGGCGACGGGCCATCTCGGCGCGTTCGAGCTTCGCATCGACGACTACGCCCTGCCGGCGCCGTCCTCCCGCACCCGCCTCGTGTTCGGATCGGGGCGCGACGGAGCGGTCTCGACCTGCGACCTGATCCTCGACCTCACCGGCGGCACGCCGCTCTTTCCCGCGCACGAGCTGCGCAGCGGCTACCTGCGCGCCGACCCGCGCGACCCGGCGGCGGTCGAGCGGGCGGTGATGGCGGCCTCCCACCTCGTCGGCGAGTTCGACAAGACCCGTTTCATCGATTTCCGCGGCGAGCTCTGCGCCCATTCCCGCTCGCGCATCACCGGCTGCACCCGCTGCCTCGATGTCTGCCCGACCGGGGCCATCGCGCCCGCCGGCGACACGGTGGCGATCGACCCCTACGTCTGCGCCGGCTGCGGCAGCTGCGCCGCCGTCTGCCCCACGGGCGCGGCCAACTACGCCCTGCCGCCCGCCGACGCGCTGATGCGCCGCCTGCGCAGCCTGATGCGCGCCTACCGCGCGGCCGGCGGCGCGGACGCGGTGGTGCTGTTCCACGACGGCGACCACGGCGAGCCGCTGATCGACGCGCTCGGCCGCTACGGCGACGGGCTGCCGGCCCACGTCCTGCCGGTGCGGGTCAACGAGGCGACGCAGCTCGGGCCGGAGATCCTGGCCGCCCTGTTCGCCTACGGCGCGGCCGGGGTCCGAGTGCTTGTGCGGGCCCGTCCGAAGCACGACCTCGACAGCCTGCACCGCACCGTCTCCCTCGGCCGGACGCTCGCCGACGCCCTCGGCTACGGCACGGGGACGGAAGCGTCGACGGTCGCCCTGATCGAGACCGACGATCCCGACGCCCTCGGCGCGGCGCTCCGCTCGGCAACGCCCGGCCTCGCGACGGCGGCGCCCGCCGGCTTCATGCCCGTCGGCGGCAAGCGGGAGATGCTGCGCCTCGCCTTCCGCGAGATGCACGCCGCCGCCCCGACCCCCGTCGCGGCCGTGCCGCTGGCCGCCGGGGCGCCGTTCGGCGGGCTCGATTTCCGTACCGAGGATTGCACCCTCTGCCTCTCCTGCGTCGGCGCCTGCCCGACCCATGCCCTGTCCGACAGTGCCGAGCGGCCGCTGCTGGCCTTCGAGGAGAGTCTCTGCGTGCAGTGCGGCCTGTGCGCGGCGACCTGCCCGGAGGACGTGATCAGCCTGAAGCCGCAAATCGACTTCGCGGCGTGGAGCGAGCCGCGCCGGGTCGTGAAGGAGGAGGAGCCGTTCTGCTGCATCACCTGCGCCAAGCCGTTCGGCACCCGCGCGACCATCGAGCGGGTGATCGGTAAGCTGCGGGAGCGGCACTGGATGTTCTCAGGCGAAGCCGGCGAGCAGCGCATCCGCTCGCTGATGATGTGCGACGATTGCCGGGTCGAGGCCGCGCTCAACCAGGGCTTCGACCCCCACGCCGCGCCGCCGGCCAAGCCGCGCACCACCGAGGATTACCTGCGCGAGCGGCAGGCCGCGGAACGGCTGCAGAGCTGACCACAAAAAACGACCCGCCATCGCGTCGAGGGCAGGTCGGGTCAGGGGTGTTTTGTCGCAGGAGAACATTTCGACAAGCTGCGGGGACAAACTCGGTTCCGCGAGGTGCGCCGGAACACGGGGGAGAAACGTCGGGAAATGTAACCGGCTACCGCCAGCTTCACCGCTTCGGCCGCCGTGCTATAGGGCGCGCCCCGCCCCCCATCCCCGAGCCCCGATGTCACCGATCGTTTCGATCGCGAACCTGTCGAAGGTCTACGCCTCGGGGCTGCACGCCCTGCGCGACGTGACCCTCGACATCGCCAAGGGCGAGATCTTCGCGCTGCTGGGGCCGAACGGCGCCGGCAAGTCAACCCTCATCAACGTCGTCTGCGGGATCGTCACGCCGAGCGCGGGCGAGATCCGCGTCGGCGGCCACGACATCCTCAGCCAGTACCGCGCCGCGCGGCGGATGATCGGCCTCGTGCCGCAGGAACTCACCACCGACGCCTTCGAGAAGGTGTGGGACACGGTGAGCTTCAGCCGCGGCCTGTTCGGGCTGGCGAAGGATCCGGCCCATATCGAGCGGGTGCTCAAGGATCTCTCCCTCTACGACAAGCGCGAGAGCCGCATCATGCAGCTCTCCGGAGGCATGAAGCGCCGGGTCCTGATCGCCAAGGCGCTCGCCCACGAGCCGCAGGTGCTGTTCCTCGACGAGCCGACGGCGGGCGTCGACGTCGAGCTGCGCCAGGACATGTGGCGCCTCGTGCGCCGCCTGCGCGAGCAGGGCGTCACGGTGATCCTCACCACCCACTACATCGAGGAGGCCGAGGAGATGGCCGACCGGGTGGGCGTGATCCGCAAGGGCGAGATCATCCTGGTCGAGGACAAGGTCGAGCTGATGCGCAAGCTCGGCAAGAAGCAGCTGATCCTGCACCTGCGCGAGCTGGTCCTGGCGCTTCCCGAGAACCTCGCGCGCCACGATCTCCAGATCGGCGAGGGTGGGCGCACCCTCGTCTACACCTACGACACCCGGCGGGAGCGCACCGGCATCACCGGCCTGCTCGGCGAACTCGCCGCCGCCGGCATCGCCTTCACCGATCTCGATACCAGCCAGAGCTCGCTCGAAGACATCTTCGTCGATCTCGTCCGCGAGCGCGCATGAGGGCTGCGTCCATGCTGAACGTCCCAGCGATCCTCGCCATCTACCGCTTCGAGATGGCCCGGTTCTGGCGCACGGCGCTGCAGAGCATCGTCGCGCCGGTGATCTCCACCTCGCTCTACTTCGTGGTGTTCGGCGCCGCCATCGGCGCGCGGATGCAGACGATCGACGGCGTGGCCTACGGCGCCTTCATCGTGCCGGGGCTGATCATGCTCTCGCTCCTGACGCAAAGCGTCTCGAACGCCGCCTTCGGCATCTACTTCCCGCGCTTCGCCGGCACGATCTACGAGCTCCTTTCGGCGCCGATCTCGCCGTTCGAGGTGGTGCTCGGCTATGTCGGCGCGGCGGCGACGAAGTCGATTATCATCGGCCTCATCATCCTCACCACGGCCTCTCTGTTCGTGCCGCTGCACATCGAGCACCCGATCTGGATGGTGTTCTTCCTGCTGCTCACGGCGCTGACCTTCAGCCTGTTCGGCTTCGTGATCGGTCTGTGGGCCGACGGGTTCGAGAAGCTGCAGCTGGTG
>NZ_BPRD01000057.1 GCF_022179745.1 Methylorubrum podarium | reverse complement strand
GCAGGCCGGCCGCCTCCATCGCTGCGACGAAGCGCCGGCCCGCATCCTGCGCCTCGGCCTGGTCGGCCTCCTCGTCGCGCAGCCACGTCATGCCGCCGACCATGTCCACGGGGACGTATTCGGCGAGCGCCGGGCGGAGGGACACGCCCTCGATCAGGCTGCCGAAGCGGCGCGCCACCAGCACCGCCGTGGCGAAGACGGAGGGCAGGGCGTCGTGGAGGGTGACCGGGACGAGCAGGGTCTTCATGGCCGGCCTCCGAGGCGTGCGAGGGGCGTGCGAGGGGCGTGCGAGGGAGGGAAGGCTAGATCGAAACAGGGCCTGGGAAAACCGCCCCGCACGCGGTCATCCCCGCCCGCGTCGTCGCCCCCTCAGCGCCCCGGCGTCACGACGCTTTTCCGCGTCCCGGCGGGGTCGAGCCGGCGGCGGACCAGGCGCGTCAGCGGCCGCTCCACGAAGTGGTGGGCGAGGAGCGCGGCGGGGAGGGTCAGCGCGACCATCAGGACGAGGCTTTCCCACGGCCCGAGGAGGGGCACGAGACCGGTGCGCAGCAGCCCCTCGCGCACGGCGCGCAGCACGAAGGGGTGCAGCAGGTAGAGGGCGTAGGAGGCATCCCCCAGCCGCTCCGCCGCCGCGAGGGCGTAGGCGGTCCAGTCGCCGCGCGCCGTGTCGGCCCGTTCTCCGGGCCGGATCTCGGGCCGATCCCTGCCGAGCACGGCCGCCGCGACGAGGACGGCGGCGGGCAGGCCCCAGGCCAGGAGGCGCAGGGCCGGCTCGGTGGGGGCGGCGGCGAGCCCGAACAGGCCGGAAGCGGCGAGGGCGGCCCGGGCCGGGGCGGGCAGGCGCAACCCTTCCGCGCGCAGCAGGCCGAGCCCGGCGCCGAGGGCGAATTCGAGGACGATCGGATCGGACCAGAAGGCGAGGGGGACCGGCGGCGCGGGCAGCCACCGCCCGGCGAGGACGACGAGCGCCAGGGCGCCGACGAGCCACGCCACCGCCCCGCGCCGCGAGAGGCCGAGACCGACGGCGAAGAGCGCGTAGAAGGCCATCTCGTAGTTGAGGGTCCAGCCCAGCCCGTAGAGCGGCAGCACCGCCCCGTCGGGCCGGGCCATCGGCCAGAACAGGAAGGAGGCGAGGCTGCGCGCGAGGTCCGGCGCGCCGCCCTCGCCGCTGAGCAGGGCGGGCATCGCCAGACCGAGGGCGAGGTAGAGCCCGGTGACCAGCCAGTAGAGCGGCACGAGGCGGGCGATGCGGTGGGCGACGAAGCGCCCCCGCGCGCCCGGCCGGCCGTAGAGCGGGCCCGCCGCGTGGACGATGATGAAGCCGGAGATGACGAAGAAGATGTCGACCCCCGCCGGCCAGGGCAGCCCGTGGCGCGGGACGAACTCAGTTCCCGTCCGCGCAGCCAGGATCGCGGCCTCGTTCTGCGCGTGATGAACGACGACCATCAGCGCGGCCAGGGCCCGAAGCCCCTGCACGAGGACGAGTTTTCCCCGGATGGGATCGGGACGAAAAAGCCTAGTCAAATTTCGGGAACCAGCCTGGAAGGTCGCCGTTGACGCGTCGAAGTGATCTTCACGGCCTCGACCGGTTCATTCGGTTGTCGAGGCCAGTCCGCATGTCGGTAATCCGATATTTGAGGTTTGATATGCTCAAGAAATACGCTGCCGCGTCCGCTCTCGTCGTCGCCATGGCGACCCCCGCTTTCGCCCAGGTCGGGGGCGATTTCCGCCTGGACGCCATGCAGGCAAATGCCTTCGAGATCCAGTCCGCCCAGATCGCGCTGCAGAAGAGCCGCAACCCGTCGGTGCGGGCCTATGCCCGCGAGGCCCTGCGTGACCATCAGGCCGCCAACGTCGCCCTCGCCGGCGGCGAGCGCAACTACGCCGCCGCCCGTCAGGCCGGCCCCGGCGGTCTCGTCGGCGGCCTGGTCGAGGCGCCGCTCGCCATCGCCGGCGGCGCGGTCGGCGCGGCCACGGGCGTCGCGACCGGCGTGGTCGGCGGCACCCTGCAGGGCGGCCCGGTCGGCGCGATCGAGGGGGCCGGCACCGGCCTGAGCCGCGGCGCGGCCGCCGGCGCCCAGGCCTTCGACGTCGACACCACCGCGGGCACCACCATCGTCCAGCCGAACCCGCAGCAGCAGCAGATGCTGGCCGAGCTGAACGCGACCCCGCCCGGCGCCCGCTTCGACCGTCTCTACGGCCGCCAGCAGGTGATGGCGCACCAGATGTCGATCGGCATGACGCAGTCCTACGCCCAGTCCGGCCCGAACCCGGCCCTGCGCAACTACGCCCAGCAGGCCCTGCCGGTGCTCCAGCAGCACTACGCCCAGGCCCAGCGCCTCCCCGGCGCCCGCTGAGGCGCAACGCTCCATCCCGACACGGGTGGGAGGCGGCGGACCGGAAGGTCCGCCGCCTTTTTGTATCGCGGGGGCCAGCCGATACGTGAACGGCGCCTCCGAAAGCCTCGGAGGCGCCTTGCACGGTGTCCGGCCGTTCGGTCCGGTTACGCCTCGGCGCAGCTGATCAGGGCGGAGGCGGAGAGCGTCTGCCCGTCGCGCTCGACCACCGACCGGAATTCGCCGGTCTTCGGATCGCGGATGCGCAGCTCGCCGGTGACGATGCCGAAATGCGCCCCGTGCAGGTGCAGGCGGCCCGCCTCGACGGCCTCGCGGATGAAGTCGAAGGTCATCAGGTTCTCGAGGCTCTGCCCGATCATCGCGTATTCGAGGCGGGTGAGAAAACCCTCCTTGTCCGGGCTGTCGCCGGCCTCCACGAGCTTCGTCTTGGCCGGCTCGACCAGCGAGACCCAGCGGCCGATGAAGTTGCCCGAGGAGAGCGGGTCGGCGCCGAGCCCGGCGGCCTTGATGCCGCCGCAGGTCGCGTGGCCGAGCACGACGATGTGCTTCACCTTCAGGGCCTGGACCGCGAACTCGATCGCCGAGGAGGTGCCGTGATAGGCGTTGTCGCGCTCGGCGGGCGGCACGATGTTGGCCACGTTGCGGATCGTGAAGATCTGGCCGGGCCCGGTGTCGAAGATCACCTCCGGGGCGACGCGGCTGTCGCAGCAGCCGATCAGCAGCACCTCGGGCTCCTGGCCCTCCTTGCCGAGCGTCTCGTACTTGCGCCGCTCGCCGGGGAGCCGCTCGCCGAGAAAGCTGCGATACCCATCGGTCAGAACCTGCGGGAACATGGGCGGTTATCCTTTCATCCTTGCTGTCTTGCCACGCGCTAACCGAACGATCCGAACATCGAAACCCATCCCCTCCGGCGGATGCGCCCGCGCACATCCCGTGCAGATCCCGCGCACCCGCGCGATCACCGCGATGTGATCCCGCGGCGTGCCCGGTTCCCGCACGCCGACGCGCTCCACCGCGGATCGCGGCGGAGGGCGGGGGCTCACGCGTTCCGCCAGTCGAGGCGGATCGGCTGGTCCGGAACGTCGCCGGAGACGATTCGTTGCGCCAGCGCGGCCAACCCGGCGGGCTCGATCCGCTCGGCCGAGGCGGCGAGTTCGTCGAGCCTCCACCAGCGGGTGCCGCGCACCGGGTTGTCCTCGGTCTCGGCGAGCCGGCTGGTGTCGACGGCGTCGCTCGTGAGCCGGACCACGAAGTAGCGCTCGCGGGCCCAGCGCGGCTTGCGGAACAGGCGGAACGGCCCGTCGCAGACGGCGACGCAGGGGCCGAGTTCCACCTCGGCGACGCCGATCTCCTCCGACAGTTCGCGCCGGCACGCCGCCTCGTGGCTCTCGCCCGGCTCCAGCCCGCCGCCGGGCATGAACCAGAAGCCGAGCGCCTCAGGCTTGGCCGGATCGATCGGGCGCACGGCCTCGTACTCGATCAGGAGCAGGCGGTCGGCGGGGTCGAAGACCAGGGCGCGGGCGATGTCGCGCACCGGCACATCCGGGTCGGGCACATCCGCGTTGGGCAGATCCGCTGGGCGGTCGGTCACGGGCTTGGACTCCTCACGGCGAAGGGCGGGGCCGGGGCGGATGCGCCGGCGCCCAGATCACGATCGGCAGGCCATAGCTGTCGCGCTCGATCGCGTTGGGAAGCGGCTCGGCCCGGCCCGCGGCGATGTCGCGGGCGGTGACGAGGGCGGCCATGGCGTCGAGATGGTCGTCGGCGCCGACGCCCGGCGGCGGCACCGATCCGACCATCGCCTCCGGCAATCCGGCGGCGATCAGGAGAGCCCGGCGCGCGGACAGACCCTCGGCGCGGGCGGGGCCCTTCTTGCCCGCGCTCAGGCGTCGATCGCCGTTGAGGCGGAAGAAGGCGACCTCCGGATGCACCTCGTGCAGGCACGCGACGAGATCGGACCGGGCGCGCAGGAGTTCGTCGACCGCGCGCACGGCGGGCAGGATGTTCCAGCACTGGATCGAGGGGGCGAAGGGCGGCTCGGATCCCGCCCGCGACAGCGCCTTGGCCGCGTCGTAGCTCGCCGCATAGACCGCCGCGCGGGGCGGCACCGGGAAGACGCTGGCGCGCCCGGCCCCGAGAAGCGCCCGGGCCGCCCGGTCGGCGGAGCGGCCGCCGCCGCCCACCCGGTCGGGCAGGCCGATCGGCACGTCGATGCCGGTGCGGACCGGCGCCTCCGGCCCGTCGAGCAGGTCGATCACCCGCGCGAAGCGGGCGCAGCGCCAGCGCCCTGGATCGTCGAGATCGATCAGGGCCCCCGCCCAGGCGCCGCGGCACCCGTCCAGCCCCGCCACCCAGCGCGCCATCCGCTCGCCCCGATTGCCCCGCGCCCCCGCTTCGGGAATAGCTCTTCCCGTAATCCCATGCCGCCGTCGAGAGTCACGCGTTGCCCGAAACCGCTCCCAAGGTCGGCCTCCACCTCCTCGATCCGCGGCTGACCGGGTGGGGCTTTCCCCGCTGGGGCAGCGCGGCGGCCGCGGGGCTCGACCTGCATGCCTGCCTCGACGCGCCGCTGCTCCTGGAACCGCAGGCCCCGCCCGCGCTGATCCCGGCCGGCGTCTCGGTGCGGATCGGCGATCCCGGCTGGTGCGGCCTGGTCTTCGCCCGCTCCGGCCTCGGGCACCGGGAGGGCCTCGTCCTCGGCAACGGCACGGGGGTGATCGATGCCGACTACGAGGGGCCGCTCCTGATCTCCGCCTGGAACCGCAACCCGCCCGGCAGCCCGGCCGTGATCCGCATCGAGCCGGGCGAGCGCATCGCGCAGCTCGTCTTCACCCGCGTCCTGCGGCCGGACTTCGAGATCCGCGAGAACGCCGCGGCGCCGGATGCGTCCCCGTCCGGGCGCGGGCAGGGCGGCTTCGGCTCGACCGGCCGGCGCTGAGGCAGGATGTTTTTACCCGGTCTTCGGCGGATCGGTTCGGCCCTCACCCCCGTCATTCCGGGGCCGCGCAGCGGAACCCGGAATGACGGGGG
>NZ_BPRD01000056.1 GCF_022179745.1 Methylorubrum podarium | reverse complement strand
GGGCGATGCTGAACGGGACGACGGCCGTCTTCCCGTTCAGCATCGCCCAGCCGGAGATGCAGGCGTCGAGGGGGAAGCGGCACCCCGTCCACAGCGGCTCGATCGCGTCCTCGGCGACGTAGGCGCAGGCGTCATCCTCGCGCAGCACGACGGCGATCCCGTCGGATCCGGCGATCCGGCGGCCCGTCCGCGCGAGGATGGACAGGACGTCCTCGAAAGAGCCCGCCTCGGCCATGAGCTCGGCGGTCCGCATCAGATGCGGGTCTGCCTGGGAGCGCTCATCAAACATGCCTGCAGCGTACGGGTTTTAGCCGGATCCGTACAGGCGACCCCGACGAGGCGGGCGGGCCGGGGCCGGGAACCGGGGCGCGCCGCCGCCGGAGTCCAGGCGTCCTCGGCGAGCCCGAGAGCGTCGCTTCGAGAGGGACTTCCCCTCCCCACCTCACCTGATGCATGAGGTTTCGGACCGGGTGGCATGGGCGGCGGAGCCGGCGTATTGTCAGTCCCGGCACCCCACCAACCAACGGGATCGCGGGCCTTCGATGAGCGGAAGCGCCATGTCGGCGCGGACGGCGCCAAGCCCTGAGGCCCGGCCCGCGCACGGTGTGTCGCTGGCCGAGGCGTCGAAGGTCTGGGCGCGGATCGCCCTGCTCAGCTTCGGCGGCCCGGCCGGGCAGATCGCGGTCATGCACCGCATCCTGGTCGATGAGAAGCGCTGGATCGGCGAGGAGCGCTTCCTGCACGCGCTCTCCTACTGCACGCTGCTCCCCGGTCCCGAGGCGCAGCAACTCGCCACCTATATCGGCTGGCTGATGCACCGCACGGCCGGCGGCCTGATCGCGGGCGGGTTGTTCGTGCTGCCGGGCATGATCGCGATCATGGTCCTGAGCCTGGTCTACGCGGCCTTCGGCGGGGTCGGCCTCGTCGGCGGCCTGTTCTTCGGCCTCAAATGCGCGGTGCTCGCGGTCGTGCTGCAGGCGGTGATCCGGGTCGGATCACGGGCGCTCAGGAACGGCGTGATGAACGCCGTCGCCGCCCTCGCCTTCGTCGCCATCTTCTTCTTCGACGTCGCCTTCCCGCTGATCATCCTCGCGGCCGGGGTGATCGGCTATCTCGGCGGCCGGACGGGGTCGCCGGCCTTCGAGGGCGGCAGCCACGGAAAAGCCAAGGGACCGGTCCTGGCCGACGCCGACAGCCTGCTCGGCGCCGGGGTGCCGGCGCATGCCCGGCCGAACGCGGCCTGGTCCCTGCGCATCGGCGCCGTGCTGCTGCTGCTCTGGCTGCTGCCGGTGGCCGGGCTGCTCGCCGTCTTCGGCAGCGGCAACGTGTTCGCCGACATCGCCGTGTTCTTCTCGAAGATGGCGGTCGTCACCTTCGGCGGCGCCTATGCCGTGCTGGCCTACGTCGCGCAGGCGGCGGTGGAGACGTTCGGCTGGCTCAGGCCCGGCGAGATGCTCGACGGTCTCGGCATGGCCGAAACCACGCCGGGGCCGCTGATCATGGTCACGCAGTTCGTCGGCTTCATGGGGGCGTTCCGCGCGCCCGCCGCGCTCAATCCCTACCTGGCGGGCATTCTCGGCGGCCTGCTGACGACCTGGGTGACGTTCGTGCCCTGCTTCCTCTGGATCTTCGCCGGGGCGCCTTACGTCGAGGCGCTCCGCGGCAACCGGGCCCTGTCGGGTGCGCTCGCCACGATCACCGCGGCGGTGGTCGGCGTGATCCTCAACCTCGCGGTCTGGTTCGCGCTGCACACCCTGTTTCGGGAGGTGGACACCCTGCGGCCGGGCTTCGGCCTGAAGCTCGAATGGCCCCTGTGGTCGAGCCTGAACGGGCCGGCGCTGGTGCTGACGGCGGCGGCGGTGCTGGCGGTGTTCCGCTTCAAGGCCGGCATGATCCCGACGCTGCTGGCCAGCGCGGCGGCCGGCGTCGCCCTGCACGTGGCCGGCGTTGTCTAGAGCCGTGTTGCGGGCGCCGCGCGGGCACGGCACGCCGCCCGGCGCCGGGGCGGCGAACCGTTTCCCGGCGCGGTCGAAGGGTCGTGTTCCCGCCGATGCGGACCGGGTGCGGACCGGTGTCCCGATCAGCCGCGGATGAAGGCGAGGAGGTCGGCGTTGAGCTGGTCGGCGTTGAGGGTCAGCATGCCGTGCGACAGGCCCGGATAGGTCTTCAGCGTGCCGTTGCGCAGGAGCTTGATCGACTTGTGCGCGGACGCGACGATCGGCACGATCTGGTCGTCCTCGCCGTGGAGCACCAGCGTCGGCACCGAGATCGCCTTGAGATCCTCGGTCTGGTCGGTCTCCGAGAACGCCTTGATGCCCTCGTAGTGGGCCTTGGCCGAGCCCATCATGCCCTGCCGCCACCAGTTGCGGATCACGCCCTCGTGGACCGTCGCGCCGTCGCGGTTGAAGCCGTAGAACGGGCCGGCCGGGACATCGAGGAAGAACTGGGCGCGGTTGTCGGCCAGCGCCTTGCGGAAGCCGTCGAACACCTCGATCGGCAGGCCCTCGGGGTTGGCCTCGGTCTTCAGCATCAGGGGGGGCACGGCGCTCACCAGCACCGCCTTGGCCACGCGCCCCTGCGGCTCGCCGTGCTTCGCGACGTAGCGCGCCACCTCGCCGCCGCCGGTGGAATGGCCGATATGGACGGCGTGGCGCAGGTCGAGATGCTCGGCCACCGCCGAGGCGTCGGCGGCGTAATGGTCCATGTCGTGCCCGTCCGGCACCTGCGCCGAGCGGCCGTGGCCGCGCCGGTCATGGGCGACCACGCGAAAACCCTGGCCGACGAAGAACAGCATCTGCGCGTCCCAATCGTCGGACGAGAGCGGCCAGCCGTGATGGAACATGATCGGCTGCGCGTCCTTCGGGCCCCAATCCTTGTAGAAGATCTCGGTGCCGTCCTGGGTGGTGACCGTGGCCATGATGCTCTCTCCTCGATCGTGGGCGGGCCGGGGCGGCGTGAGGTCGGGGCCGCGGCGACCGCTGTTTGACGCCGCGAGAATGGACCTTTGCGCGGGGTTTGAAAATCAGAAACGATTGAAACGCATCGTTTCTAAAAGTAGTACCATCGACGGATCGTCCCCCGTCGCAAGAGCGGGGCCGCCCACACGATTGCCCTCGGAGCCGCCGCGAACGGGAGGCCCGTCCGAGGCGAGGTTTACGGCGGGGTGAGTCGCGCGGCGAGCCCGACGCTAGCGCCCTTCCATCACCGAATGACGACTGTAAAGCGGGGCGCGATCACGGCTTCCGCCGCGGCCGTCGCCCCTCTATCCGGGGATGGGGCGGCCCGTCGCGCAGCGCGGGACCGCTCTCGATCCGACACCCGTGAGGACCACCGCCCGATGGCGAGACAGCGCTGGACCGTTGCCGACATTCCCTCCCAGGCCGGCCGCCGCGCCGTGGTGACGGGGGCGAGCGCCGGGCTCGGGTTCGAGACGGCGCGGGCGCTGGCCGGGGCCGGCGCTTCGGTGGTGCTGGCGGTGCGCGACCTCGGGAAGGGCGAGCGCGCCGCCGCGGCGATCCGGCGGGCGCATCCCGGCGCCGACCTGTCCGTGCGCCCGATCGACACCGCCTCGCTCGACAGCGTGCGCGCCTTCGCCCGGGCCTGGCCGGCGGCGGCGCCGATCGACCGGCTCGTGCTCAATGCCGGCATCGCCGCGGTGCCCCGGCGCGAGGAGAGCGCGGACGGGTTCGAGCGCCAGCTCGCCACGAACTATCTCGGCCATTTCGCCCTGACCGGCCTGCTCCTGCCGGCCCTGAGCCCCTCGGCGCGGGTGGTGTCGGTGGCGAGTCTCGCCCATCGCAGCGGACACATCCGGTTCGACGACCCGCACTGGCGCGAGACCTACGCGGCGCAGCCCGCCTACAGGCAGAGCAAGCTCGCGCTGCTGATGTTTTCCCTCGAACTCGACCGGCGGCTCGCGGCGGCGGGCTCCGGCATCGCCTCGCTCGCGGCGCATCCGGGGCTCGCCGTCACCGAGGTGTTCCGCCGGGGCGACCGGGCGGGCGCGTTCCAGCAGCGGGCGGGGCGGATCCTGTTCTCGCTGATCGGCCAGCCGGCGGCGCAGGGCGCCCTGCCGATCCTCTACGCCGCCACGGCGCCGGAGGCGCGGCGCGGCGGCTATTACGGGCCGGACGGGTTCCGCGAGGTGCGCGGCGGCCCGAAGCCCGCCGCGATCGCCGCCCACGCCCTCGACCGCGCCGCCTCCGACCGGCTCTGGGCGATGTCGGAGACGCTCACCGGGGTGCGGTTCGCCCTGTGATCGCCGTCAGGCGACGTGGCGGACGGGCCGCCGCGCCTGCTTGACCGCGCGGGGAATCAGCTCGATCAGCCCGGTGACCTCGCCGGAGGGCCGGGCCGGACTGTAGAGGAAGCCCTGCGCGCTGTTGCAGCGCCGCAGCCGGAGCATCTCCGCCTGCTGCTCCGTCTCGACGCCCTCCACCGTGACGTCGATCCCGAGGTCGCCGGCGATGACCATGATCGCCTTGATCACCGACAGGCATTCCGGCCGGCTGCTGAGGTCGCGCACGAAGGCCCGGTCGATCTTGATCTTGTCGACGGGGAACTGGGTCAGGTAGCTCAGCGAGGAATAGCCCGTCCCGAAATCGTCGAGGGCGATCCGCACCCCCGTCGCCCGCAGCGCCCGGAGGTTTTCCAGCACGTGCGGCGTGTTGGCCAGGAAGATCGATTCCGTGATCTCGATCTCGAGCCGCTCCGGCGCGAGCCCGGTCTCGCCGAGCGCGGCCTCGACCTCCCGGTAGAAGTCGGGCAGGCGGAAATGGGTCGATGAGATGTTCACGGCCACCCGCATATGCGCCGGCCAGTTGAGAGCTTCCGCGCAGGCCTTGCGCAGGGCCCAGCGCCCGATCGTGATGACGAAGCCGGTGCTCTCGGCGATCGGGATCATCTCGGCGGGCGAGACCGGGCCGTGTCCGGGCCGGGTCCAGCGCAGCAGCGCCTCGCACCCGACGACCTCGCCGTCCTGCAGGTTCACCAGCGGCTGGTAGTGCAGCTCCATCTCGCCGCTGGCGAGGCCGGCCCGCATCGCCCCGTCGAGCTCCCGCCAGCGCCGGACCCGCCGTTCGAGGTCGGCGTCGAAGCATTGCCAGCGGCCCCGGCCGGCTTCCTTGGCGGTGTAGAGGGCGAGGTCGGCCTTGCGCAGCAGGTCCTGGAGCTCGGTCGCGTCCTGCGGCGCCCGCGCGATCCCGATGCTGACGCCGATCTCCGCGCGCACCCCGTCGATGAGGTAGGGCCGGTGCAGGGCCGCGATGACGGCCTCGGCCAGGATCTCCGCCTCCGCCGCCTCCCGGCCGCGGTGCAGGATCGCGAACTCGTCGCCGCCGAGACGGAACACCTGCGCGTTCGCGTCGACGCTGGCGCGCAGGCGGTCGGCCACCTGCCGCAGCAGGGCGTCGCCGGCGCCGTGGCCGGCGGTGTCGTTGACCTTCTTGAAGCCGTCGAGGTCGAGATAGAGCAGGTTGACGAGATCGCCGCGGGCCGAGGCGGCGACCGCCGCGCAGGCCTCCGAGGCGACCTCGTGGAACATGCCCCGGTTCGACAGGCCGGTGAGGGAGTCGCGCGCGGCGAGGTAGGCGATGTGGGCCTCCGCCTCGCGGCGCTGCGTCACGTCCGAGCCGACCCCGCGAAAGCCCGCGACATGGCCGCGCTGATCGGTGAAGGGCTTGCCGCTCAGCTCCAGCCACCGCAGGCCGGTGGGCGTCTCGATGGCGACGAGGAGCTCGTGGAAGGCCCGGCCCTGCCGAAGCTGGTCGAGCAGGTCGGCGGTCCGGTCTTCGCCCCGGTCTTCACTCCAGTCCTGCCCCCTATCCTGGCCCCGATCCCGGCCCCGCGCCTCGTCGGACCGCGCGTCGGCGCCCGGGGCGAGGAGGTCCCGGAACGCGCTCCGCTGCAGCCGCTCGATCGGGCAGCCCAGGGCCTGCGCCATCCGCGGCGAGACGTGCTGGAAGCGGCCGGTCTCGTCCGTCTCCCAGAGCCAGTCGCTCGAATTCTCCTCGAACTCGTTGAGGAGCAGGCCGATGGTCTCGCTCTGATCCTCGACGCGGACGCGGTCCAGGATGCGCTGGCGCGAGAGGCGGCTCATCCGGCGGACGCTCAGCCCGACGAAGCTCGCGTAGACGACGAGCAGGACGGCGATGCTCAGCGCGATCGGCTCGCCGCTGCGGGCGAGCCCGAGGAAGCTGCCGAGGATCACCGGAACCGCGAAGAGGTAGGAGACCGACAGGAGCGGGCCGACGACGTAGGCGTCCGAGATCAGGCCGGCGGCGATGCCGACGACGAGCAGCCGCTCGTCGCTGCTGGCGGGGCTGAAGAGCATGATGGGCATGGTGGCCCAGGCGAGGCCGAGCGCGAACGCGAACCCGCCGGAGAGGCGGTAGCCGCGCGCGACGCCGAGCTCGGAGACGGCGCTGCCGAAGATGCGCTGGTAGAGCCAGGTCATGTAGAGGGTGGCCGCGATCACCACGGCGACCACCGCGAGCAGGCCGAGCAGGTAGGCCCGCGGCGCGGAATCCCAGAAGAAGTAGGCGACCGCGACGGCGACGACCAAGTGGGTCACCGCCGAGTAGTGCGCGAGCTTCAAGGTCTCGTCGAGCAGGCCCGCGCGGACCTGCAGCCTGTAGCGCGCCGGCAGCCCGTCGACCGTGTCGATGCGCCGGATCCGGTCGATCAGCGAGCCGAACCGCTCGGTCGATCGTGTCGTGTCGTCGCGGCGCGTCTCGGGCATGGTGTCGGTCTTGGATGCGAAGTGTTTGGGGGCGAAGTGTTTGGGGGCG
>NZ_BPRD01000055.1 GCF_022179745.1 Methylorubrum podarium | reverse complement strand
CGGTCGAGGCCTGCGGCGCCGACGGCAATGCCTGCGGCGGGAATGCCGCGGCCGAGGCATGCGGCGTGGACGGCAACGCCTGCGGGGCGGATGCCGGCGCCGAGGCCTGCGGCGCCGACGGCAATGTCTGCGGAGCCGACGGCACCGTCGAGGCCTGCGGCGCCGACGCGGATGCCTGCGCGGCGAATGCGGGCGCCGAGGCCTGCGGCGCCGATGCCGGGGCCTGCGGCGCGGACGGAACGGTCGAGGCCTGCGGCGCCGACGGCAATGCCTGCGGGGCCGACGCCCGGGCGGAAGCCTGCGGCGCGGATGCCGACGCCTGCGCCGCCAATGCCAGCGCCGACGCCTGCGGCGCGGATGCCGATGCCTGCGCGGCCAATGCCAGCGCCGATGCCTGCGGGGCGGACGCCGATGCCTGCGCCGCCAAGGCCGGAGCCGATGCCTGCGGCGTCGATACCGGCCTGTGCGCGGCCAATCTCGGCGGCGTCTGCGGCGTCGACGCGCCGCTGGGCGACCCCGTCTCGTTCTGCGCCGTCAACGTGATCCCGCTGCTGCCGTCATGCTGAGCATCGACCAGCGCGGCGGCACGGCGCGCCTCTCGCTCGCCGAGATCGTCACCGGAGGCCGGCGCTACGTCTCGGCGCCCGCCGCCTTCGCCGGCTTCATGGCGGGCCTCCGGCTGCGGCCGGAACTCCTGGCCGAGCCCGGCTGGAACCAGCCGGCAGGGGCCGCGGGCCGCTTCGCGTGGTTCCGCACGCTGATGCACGGGGTGGTCCCGCGCTTCTACGACGTCGGCCACCTGGAGCGCCTCGGCGGGCGGTTCGCCCTGCGCCTCGACGGCGCCGGAGCGACCGAGGCGGGGATCGGCGACTTCACCGTCATCGCCATGAACCGCCGGATCCTGACCCTGTCCGGCCTGCCGCTCGACGAGGAGACCGGCGAGCCGGTGATCGACGCCGCGATCCGCGCCGACGCGTACCGCGCCCTGTGGAACGACCTGCTCGCCGACCTCGCCGACACGACGCTGGCGCGGATCGAGGCCGCCCGCGCGGCGCGCCGAGCAGCCTGACTCGCGCCTGACCCGAAGGAGACCCTCCATGCTCGACTTCGACACCCCCGGAAACGGACTCGCCGACGAGGCGGGCGAGGCCGTGGAGACGGCCGCGCGGCAGGTTCAGGCACGGCTGCGCCCCCGCGGCCCGGCCCGTCCGGCGGCGGCGCGCTACCGCCTCTCGCGCTACGACATCCCGGTGCGGCTCGCCGACGGCGCCGCCCTGCTGTTCAATGCGCGCACCCGCTCCCTCATCCTGCTGTCGGAGGGAGAGGCGCAGGCCTATCGCGACCTCGCCGGGCAGGGCGATTTCGGTACCGCGGACGTGGCCGACCGGCTCCTGCTCCAGGCGCTGATCGGCGGCGGCCACGTCGTCGGCGCGGGCGTCGACGAGCTCGCGCTGGTGCGCCAGAGCTACGAGGCAACGCGGGCGGCCAAGGGGAGCCTGACGCTCACCATCGCGCCCACCATGGCCTGCAACTTCGCCTGCGGCTACTGCTTCCAGGGGCTCAACAAGCCCACCAAGAAGATGACGCCCGACGTCCAGGACGCGATCATCGACTTCGTGAAGGCGAAGAAGGACCTGAAGGCGCTCTCGATCGTCTGGTACGGCGGCGAGCCCCTGATGGGCCGCGACTCGATCTTCCGCCTGTCCGACCGGCTGATCGCCTATTGCGACAAGAACAAGATCGCCTACAGCGCCGGCATCGTCTCGAATGCGTGGTTCCTCACCGCCGAGACCGCCGCGCAGCTCCACACCCGCCGCGTCCGCTGGGTGCAGGTGACGATCGACGGCGACCGCGACACCCACGACAAGATGCGCCCGCTCACCTCGGGCGGGCGGACCTTCGACCGCATCCTCGACAACATCGAGCAGGCGCTCGACGAGACCGCGATGTCGATCCAGGCGCGGGTCAATGTCGGCATCAGCAACGTCGAGCGGGCCGACGCCATGCTCGACGACTTCGCCGCCCGCCGCCTCGGGCAGCGCGGCAATTTCGGGGTCTACTTCGCCCCGATCGAGGCCTCGACGCCGGAGAGCGGCAGCGCCTTCACCGAGAAGCTGTCGCGGGCCGATTTCAACCGCAAGGTCCTGGCGCTGGAGGGCAAGGCGCGCCAGCTCGGCTTCGCCGGCATCCAGACGCCGCCGAGCGGCTTCTCCGGGATGTGCGTGGCGGCCTCGAACAGCGGCTACGTCGTGGCCGGCAACGGCGACGTGCACAAGTGCTGGGAGACCGCGCACGATCCAAGCAAGCGCACCGGCAGCATCTTCGAGCCGGAGAAGCTCCACGACAGCGTCAACGCGACGCTCTGGTCGCAATGGACGCCGTTCGACAACGCCACCTGCCGGGATTGCAAGATCCTGCCGATGTGCGGCGGCTTCTGCGCCCACCGCTTCATCTACGCCGACCCGGAGGAGGCCGCGCTCCCCTGTCCGAGCTGGAAGTGGAACACCGCCGAGTACGTCTTCGCCCGGGCCAAGGATCTCGGCGTGGTACGGGAGGATCAGTGGCTCGCGAGCGAGGCGACGGTGGAGGCCAAGCAATCGGGCGAGCGCCAGTCGCCCGCCTCGCTCCAGGCCTCGCAGGCGCGGGTGCTGGAGAAGGTCTCCGAACTCCACGGCCGGCGCTTCGACCGCGATCAGCTCTTCGTCGGCGAGACGGCTTTGGAGCGCGCCGAGGCGCCGGTCGCGCCATGAACGCGGTCTCCCCCGCCCGGAGCTTTGCCGCGCAGGCGCGCTTCGACACGCTGGTGGCCGAGGCTTTCGCCGGAAGCCAGGCGAGCCGCCACGCCCGCGACCGCCTGATCGCCCGCCTCCACCGCGGCGCCTTCGACGGCCTGCTCCTGCGCCGGGCCGAGGGTTTTGCCGCGATCCCCGAGGCACTCGAGCGCCGGGCGGCGCTCAACGCCATCGACTTCGCCTTCGAGCCGCTGGTGCTCGCAAGCCTCTCGGTCGCCCAGGCCGACGCCTACTTCGCCGGCATCGAGGCGGTGCTGCGGGTGGGCCAGGCGCAGGGGCTCGACCGGCCGGGGCCGCTCTGGCTCGACACGGTGCACCACGCCTGCGTCTTCTCGGTGCTCTACCGGATGGCCGCCTTCCTGAAGACGCGGCGCGGAATCGGTGACATCGTCCTCCTGCACCAGGGCCTGCGGCCGGAGCCGCGGCTCGGCATCGCGGTCAAGGTGCTGGGCCGCGTCCACGGGGTCCGGCTCCATCTCCTGCCGCTGCGGGGCGACTGGTTCGGGCAGCTCGCCCGCCGCGCCACGCCGCAGACGGCGATCTTCTCGCTGAGCGACATGCCGCGCGAGGCGTTCGGGGCGGCCCCGCCGCGGCGGGCGCTCGGCCGGATCGCGCTTCACGCCGGCGCGGAGGCGCGCCGCGTCGTCGAGACCGTGTCGGGCTCGGGCGTGTTCGCCCGCCGCCTCGGGGCGACCCACCTCGTCCTCGACTACCCGGCCCGCGGCACGATCCGCCTGCGCCCGCACGACGGCGGCCCCGCCCTCTGTCCGGTGGACGACTGGGTGTTCTGGCCCGTGCTGGTCGCGCGGGGACCCGCTTCGTCCCGAGCTTGAGAGACCCCCATGCTCCCCGACATCCGAGCCCTCGCGGAGGGCATCACACGCGCCTTCAACGCCGGCCGCACCGGCGATCTCGCCGCGTTCTACGCGCCCGAGGCCCGGGTCGTGCCGCCGGGCCGCCCGGCGGTGATCGGGCCGGACGGGATCTGCGGCTTCTTCTCGGACATCCGCGCCCAAGGGTTTCGCGACTACACCGTCGAGGTCGGCGACGCCTTCGCCCGCGACGGCGTGTGGATCGCCTCGGGCCGCTGGCGGCTCACCGGTCCCGGCCCCGAGGGTCCGCACCAGACCTTCGAGGGCAACTGGCTCAACGTGCTCGAACCCGGCGGGAGCGGATGGCGTATCCTCGTCCACATGTGGAACTGACCTCTCGGAGGCCCGGATGACCCTGACGCGATGCCCGGATTGCGGACGGCAGGTCAGCGACCGGGCCGTCGCCTGCCCGAATTGCGGCCGCCCCCTCGCGCCGGGCGGGCAGGACGGGGCGGCCCGCACCGCGCTCGTGGCGGGCTTCGAGTACCGGTCCGAGCGGACGCTGTTCGGCTGGCCCCTCGTCCACGTCGTCTACGGCGCGTCGGACAACGCCACCCTGCGGCCGGCCCGCGGCATCCTCGCCTTCGGCAACATCGCCTTCGGCCTCGTCGCCTTCGGCGGCATCGCCGTGGGCGGGATCGCGCTGGGCGGCATCACCCTCGGGCCCATCGCCCTCGGCGGCGTCGCGATCGGCCTGCTGCTCGGCGCGGGCGGCATCGCCACGGGCTACTGGGCGCTCGGCGGGGTGGCGCTCGGCGCGACGGCGATCGGGGGCGTGGCCCTGGGCGCGATGATCGGGCCGGCGGCCGGCTCGGTCCGAAGCGTCAACCGGCGGCCAGGATCACGGGCGCCGTGCGGTTCCGGAATTCGGGGCTGGCGGCGTCGATCCGCTCGGCCAGGGAGCGGACCGCTTCCTTGACCGCGACCGGAGCCGCGTGCACCTGTCGGACAAGCGCGTCACGCGATCCCTCGTGGTTGAGAACCCGCATCAGAACGATCGAGGCCCAGCGCGGCGCGGCGGTCGCCAGGGTCTCGACGCTCTCGAGGAGACCGGCGACGTAGGTGGCGTCGTCCGCCGCTTCGGCCGCGTGCAGGATCGAGAACATCCCCTCGTCGTCCGGCGCCCGGTCGGAGAGGAGCGACAGCAAAGCGGCCGTGGCGCCCGCGTCGTGCCGGTCCGGAAGCCGACCGATCAGGGTGTCGATGACGTGCGGCCGCGCGCCGCCCCGCTCGACCTCGTGCCTCAGGGCATCCCACGCGCTTCGATCGGCCCCGCTCACGGCGTCCTAGCTCGTGAAGGGCTCGACGAGCGCCTGCGACAGTCCGCGGGCCTGGAGGACATCGAGGGCGCGCTGCGAGAGGACCAAGCGCCCATCCCGAGCCGCCGCGATGTCGTCCTGGCCGGGTTCGCCCTCCGGGAGCAGCCAGACGAATCGCGGAAGCGTCGTACCGGGCTGCGTCTCTCGAAACGTGTCGGAAAGCGAGACCTCGACCTCATCGAAGCGAGCACCGGTCACGCCCTCTTGGACGAGGGCCTGCCGGGCCTCTTCCGTCACGATGAAGGCCGGAAAGCTCTCCAGCAGGACATCGCCGAGCCATCCCTCGAACTCGTAGTGCAGCCTTTGCACCACGGGGGGATGGCGGCCGCGATCCAGAACCGTGTTCGCGCCGAGACCGCCGGCGACTTCCGGTGCGATGGTAAAGTGCGCCATGCGTGGACGACGTCTCATAGCTCATCGAGCGAGACGCCGGACACCGCAGCCTTCCAGCGCGGGTGAAAGGCGACGCGGACATCGTGCTCGGGGAACCGGCGCCAGTGCCGCACCGTGGTGTGCAGGATGTTGACGTAGATCGACAGCTCTTCCGGACGGCCCGCGAGCGGCAGGCTGTCGTGATAGATGTCGATGGCCTGATCGGGGAGCCAGGACAAATCTTCGAGGAAATCCGTGAAGGCGTCCCAGTTGCAGCTCCAATAGTCCGGCAAAGGAAGCGCGCCCGCGTACCAGCCGATCAGCGCGTCCTTCGTGTCGAGGCCGCTGCCGACGTCGAGGCATCGTGCGCCCGCCCGGCAGAAAGCATCCTTCTCGGCGTAGGTCAGCGTGTCGGTCATCGCGAAACCTGCTCGGGATTGTCAGTTGAGGGGAATGAACCGCGCGTAGTGATCCGGACTGTAGTAGAACTCGCCGCCCTGTCCCCGGATGACGCGCTGCACACCGGGTCCGTTCATGCCCGGAGTCGGATGCACGAACTCCGTGTAGTAGCCCGGTGGCTGCGCGGGAAGAAGTTGCTCCCTGTTCCGGAACACCGTGCCGTCGCGCCGGTGCGGGAAGCTGCCGCCGTTGGCGATGCGGTCGAGGGTCGGGCCGAGATCGACGAGTCCGTTCGGCGTCTGCACCACCCGCGTCAACGGGCGGTTGCCCGTCGCGGCGGGAGTCGGCGTGGTCGGCGGGGTGAGGAGCCCGGTCGCCGCTCCTGCCGGTCCCCACGGGCGGCCGCCGCCCAGGGCCATGGCGAGGGTCGGCCCGGCCGTCAGGGCGCCCGCATCGAGGGCCTGACCGGCGATGTACGACAATCGCTCGGCCGGTGTCATCGCGGCGAGCGCCTGCCGCTGCTGGATCTGCGCCGCCTCGGTGCGGGCGGCGTCGAGCGCGGTCGCGTCCTGCACCTCGCGGCCGAAGCCGAGGCCCGTCAGCGCCTGGCGGGTCGCCCCCGCCTGGATGTCGTTGACGGCGCTGCCGGCACCCTCGCCGTAGCGCAGCCCGTCGAGAGCCCGGCCGATCGGGCCGAGGGCGTTGTCGGGATCGTTGGTGACGCTGCGCTGGAGCGCGTAGAGCTGCGCGCCGAAATTCACGCCGTTGTCGTTCAGCGCCCGCACGTTGCCCGACACGCCCGCGGCGACGATGGCCTCGGCCCGGTCGCGGGCGACCTTCAGCTCGACCTCGGCCCGCGGATCGCCGGCGACCCGCTCGGCGATGCGGTCGAACGGGCCGGCGTCGCCGCCCTGGACGCGGAAGGCGTAGGCTCCGTTCAGGGCGTCCTGGAGCGCCGCGTCCTGCTCGCCGGGCGTGGCGGCGGCGCGGAACGCATCGAGCCTCGCCCCCACATAGGCCTGCGCGTCGGCCGAGGTCAGGCGGCTGATCTGCGAGACCGGCACGCCGAGCGGCTGGTCGCCGTAGCCGATCGGCGGCGGCGCGGGCGGCTGGGTGGGCGGTGCAGCGTCGATCCCCCCTTGTCCGAGCGGCGCCGGGTCGAAGGCGAGGTTCGGCGTCGCCCCGGGCGCGGGACCTCCGAGCCCGAAAGCGGTCAGGCCGGTCGTGCCGACCGGGCTCAGCCCGAGCCCGCCCTCACCGGTCGCGGCGAACGGATCGGCCGCGGGCGCTGCCGCAGGAAATGCCGGGGCCGGGGCCGGCGCCGCCGGCACCTGCGCGGTCTCGGAAAAGTTCGGCGGCAGGATCGGCCCGGTCACCGGCGGGGGGGCGAACATCGCCGCGCGCTGGGCGTTCATGCTGGCCATGTTCGATTCGAACTGCGCCTGCATCTGCGCGGCGCGGGCGTCGCTCTGGGCCTGCATCTGGGAGTTGAACTGGGCCGATTGCGCGTCCATCCGCTCGGAGAAGGCGCGCTGGCTGTCGGCGAATTGCCCGTTGATCTGGTGGAAGCCCGCGATCGGATCGCCGTAGCTGCCGTCGCCCGGCAGGGCGCCGCCACCGAGATCCGGCTCGGGGCCGACGCTGATCTCCGGCAACGCGATCGTGGTCGAGCCGCCGATGGGTCCGGCCGCGTCGAAGCTCGCTGTCGGAGCGGGTGCCGTGTAGGCGAATTCCGAGATGCCGCTGCTCATGCCGCCCCGATCCCCTGCGTCGCGGAAGACGGGGGCAGGTTGCATCGCGAACCTGACGAGCACCTGTCGGAGGGGCCGCGCTCCGAAGGAATCGCCGTGCGGGGGGAGGGCTCGGCCGCGCCCTCAGCGCGAGACCGGTCCGCCGCTGCCGAGCACCGTGCCGCCCGGCGGGCCGTAGGCGAAGCCGTTGTCGATCGGGGCCTGGTTGGCGCCGCCGTCCGGCCGGTTGCGGTCCGCCGTGTAGGAGGCGCGGTAGCGCTCGATCCCGCGGGCGGCGTAGGCGCCGTCGGCGGGGACCACCGCCTCGTTGCGCACGAGGTCGGCCGGATCGTTGACCATCGCGGCGAGGTTGGCCCGGTTCGAGCAGCCGTGGGTCGGGTCGAAGTCGTTGTCGTTGACCGACGGGCCGACGACGGCGAGCGAGGGGCATTCCGGCGGAACCGCCACGTAGCGCGTCGCGATCACCTCGACCCGCCCGCCCGCGGGACCCGCCTCGATCGCGCGGATCTTGAGCGGATCGACGCCCGCGCGCCGCGCCGTCTCGGCCAGCGCCCGCACGGCGCCGCGGTTGGCCCCGCGCAGCTCCAGATGCAGGGCGTCGAACCGGCCGCGCCCGGCCTCCTTGAGGAAGGCGAGGAAGCGGCGCCGGTCGTTGCGGCCCATCAGGCTCGTCGTCGGCACGGCCTCGACCAGCGTCTCCTGGCGCGAGCCCGGCGGCGGGATCGGCGGCGGCAGCACCGTCGGCGCGCCGGGCGGGGAAAGGCGGGCGGGCTGCTCGTAGACCACCACCGGCCGCGGCTCGGCCTCGCGCCGCACCAGCACCGCGGCGGCGGGCTCGACCGGCGGATCGACGATCGTCACGGGCGGGGGAGGGGGCGGCAGCGCCGCCGCGGCGACCGGCGGCACCGCGACCGTCGGGCCGACGGCCGAGGGCGCCACCGGCGTGCAGGCGGCGAGCAGCAGGGGCAGCAGACAGATCCGCGGCGCGAAGCCGATCCGGCGCATCGACGGTCTCCGCCCGCTCATTCGACGCCGAGCCCCGCGTCACCGGTGAGGCCGACCGAGCCCCTGCGCGGCGCGAGCCGGGCCGAGGGGGCCTTGGTCTGCGTGTTGAGGAGGATGCGGCCGGCATCGGTCGGCGGCGCGACCCGATCGCTCGGCACGCTGAGGGCCTGGGGCGAGCTCGCCGGCCGCACGATGTAGGGCGTGACGATGATGACGAGCTCGCTCTCGTCCTTCTGGAAGGCGCTGGAGCGGAACAGGGCGCCGAGCACCGGGATGTCGCCGAGCCCCGGCAGGACGCCGACATTGGTGGAAAAGTTCCTCCGGATCAGGCCGCCGATGGCGAAGCTCTGGCCGCTGGCCAGTTCCACCACCGTGTCGGCCGAGCGGGTCGTGAGGCCGGGGATGTTGATGCCGGCGGCCTCGATGCCGTTGGCCGGCGTCAGTTCGCTCACCTCGGGCCGCACCCGGATGTTGATGAGGTTCGAGGACAGGACGGTGGGCTGGAATTCGAGGCTCGCGCCGAAGCGGCGGAACTGCACCGAGGTCTGGCCGAGCGCCTGGGCGATCGGGATCGGGAACTCGCCGCCGGCCAGGAAGCTCGCCTTCTCGCCCGACACCGCCGTCAGGTTCGGCTCGGCCAGGATCGAGACGAGGCCGTCCTCGGCCAGGGCGTCGAGCGTCGCGGTGATGTTGTTGATGCCGTCCGAGTAGCTCACGCCGAACTGGTTGCCGCGGCCGGTGATCGGCACGGTACCCGGCGAGGCCCCCGAGCCGCCCGAGACCAGGGAGAAGCCGAAATTGCCGGCCCGGCCCGAGGCGTTGAGGTTGATCCCGAACTCCTTGAGCACGCGGCGGTTCACCTCGGCGACGCGCACCTGCAGGTTCACCTGAAGCGCGCCCGCGACGCGGATGCGGTTCGTCACCGTGGCGCCCTGTCCGAGGAACTGCGCCGTGACGGCCTTGGCGGTCTCGACGAGCCCGGCATTGGGCAGGGTGCCGCTGAGGACGGCCCCGTTGGGCGTGTAAGAGACGGAGAGCCGGTAGTCGCCGACCTCGCTGCGCAGCAGGTTGCGCAGGTCCTCGATCGGCTGGACGACGGCCACGCCGTACTCGGCGATCGGGTCGCCCCTGTCGTCGAGGGCGAACAGGCTGGTGCGGCCCGGCTTCTTGCCGAACACGAACACGACCTGGTTCGAGGGCGTCTGGATGTCGGCGATGCTCGGGTCGGCCACGAAGATCGAGGCGGCCGGCCGCGACAGGCGCAGGGTTTTGCCGCGCGACACGGCGAGCGACATCTGCCCGTGCGCGGCCGAGACCGTCTCCGCCTCCGGCGCGTTCGGCCGGAACCGGGGCGGGGCGGCGGCGCCGTTGGTCCAGGTCGTGTTGGGGCGAAACCGGGAGGCGTCGTCGACGGAGCGGGCGTTGTCCGGCCAGGCGGGGACCATCGGCCGCGGCATCGCGGGCGCCGCGGCGGGCACCGTCGGAACGGCGGCCGGCTCGGCGCGGGCGGCCGTGACCAGCACCGGCACCGACACTGCGAGCGCGACCGCGACACGAACCAGCAGATGGGGAAGCAACGGCCGATCCATGGAGACGCTACGCGCGGACATGCGGCGTCCCGGCAGAGGACGAGGCAAATCCGATGGTCTTCGCTCGCATCGGCCGCCCCCTCGTCGCCTCGACGACTGGGAGAGACTCCTGCTGAGCTTGTGTGACAGTGCGATTACAACGCTCGCCGACTCGGTCGGTGAGCCGGCCGGTGTCGCCGTTCCATCACAGCTTCGGATGTGGGACGGCCCGGATCGCGTTCGATCCCGCCGGATCGGCCGTCGGCGAAATCCCGCTCATCCGTCGGCGGCTTCGCCCGCCCCGGCGAGAAGGCGAGAAGCACCGGCAGGACACCGAGCGACAGGCGGCCGAGGATGCCGGACCAGCCGGCAGGGCGTAGCCCGCTCCCGCGGCCGGCAGGCCGCCCCCGAGCGCTCCCAGGATCATCGCATCGGCTCTTGGTGTCTCTCACAAAGCTCCCGCTGCGCCGGCGTGGACGAAGCGGCGGCTGACCCGCGACTTCGAGTCTCACTCCATCCCTCCTGCCGGCTCAGCCCAAGCCCGCCCGCGGCAACCGGCGCGAACGGATCGACAGCGGCGACCGGCGCCGCGATGTCCGGCCGGGTGACCGGCGAGGCCAGGGTGTCGGGCGCCATCGCGAAGAGCGTGAAGGGGGCGGGTGGGATCGGTGCCGGCAGGTCGGTGAGCTTCGGCGCGTCCGGGACGGGGCCGCCCGCCGCTTCGGGGAGCGCGAAGGTGGGGGCCGTTGGCCCGGGCGGGGTGAAGCCCGCCGCGTCCAGGGGCTGGCTCGCGAAGGCGGGCGGCGTCGGCAGCGGTGCCGGATCGGCCGCGGGCGGCGGGAGCGCGAAGGTCGGGAAGGTCGGCGGCGAGGGGAGGTGCGGCGGCTCGACCGGCGGCATCGTGAAGGCCGGCGGTGTGCTGGGCTGCCCCATCGCCGCGATGGATTGCGACAGGTCCGCGTTGCGCTGCTGGTTGGCGGCGAGCTGGGCGGAGTTCTGCTGGACGAGGCTGTCGTAGTGATCGAGCTTGGCCGCCTCGCTCGGGCCGCCGTTGGGGCCGTCGAGCCCGAAGGCGGTCAGGCCGGTCGATCCGATCGGGCTCAGGCCCGCCTCGCCCAGCGCCCCGGTGCCGGTCGGAGCCGGGCCGCCGCCGTTCGGCGCGATGCCGCCGAGATCGAACGACGACAGGCCGCTCGATCCGATTCCGCCGATGTCGCCGCCGCCGGAAAATCCGCCACCCGAGGGTCCCACGCTGTCGACCATGTCCCGCCTCCGGTCCCGGCTGCCGACGCAACCGCTGCGCGAAGGCTAGGCCCGGCCGCTGACCGGAACCTGACCGGGCCGGCGCTCGGACCCTCACGCCTGCCCGGCGGCGTAGATCGCCCGCGCGGCGCGGTCGAAGAAGCGGTTCGGCAGGGGCGCGCCCGGCGCCACCTTCTTGGCGAGCGCCGCGGCCAGCCCGTGGTCGGGGGCGCGGGGGATGCCGAGCTCGGCCGCCGCCTCGATCATCACCTCGGCCTGGGCGCCCTTGGCTCGGCAGACGATGATCGGCACGCCGCCCTCGCCGGGCACGTAGCGCAGGCCGACCGCCACGCCCCGGCCGCGGATCAGGATGGTCGCGCGCTTCAGCCCCGTGCGCGGCAGCTGCGCGCCCTCCTGGCGGTGGCGGCGATGGGCGCCGCGCACGTGCGGATCGCCCTCCTGTTCCTTGAACTCGCGCTTCAGCTCGCTCGCGCTCATCTTCATGTCGCGAAGGAAGAGCCAGCGCTGGATCAGCACGTCGATCAGCCCGGCGGCGAGGAAGGCGCCGACCGAGATGCCGAGCAGCAGCTTGGCCTGGGTGCCGACCACGAAGTCGAGGGCGGCGAGCCCGCCCGCCGGCAGAAGCACGAGCGTGTTCCAGGTGCCGAGGAAGACGAGGAACAGCGTGCCGCCGAGTAGGACCGCCTTGGCGAGCGTCTTGGCCAGTTCGACCAGCGCCTTGACGCCGAACATCCGCTTCAGCCCCTCGAAGGGATTGAGATGTTCGAGCTTCGGCTTGATTGGATCGAGCGAGAAGACGATCCCGCGATTGGCGATGACGCTGCCGACGATGCCCGCCGCCACCACGGCGCCGAGCAATGGCAGGACCGTGCGGGTCGAGAGGCCGGCAAGGCTCGCGGCCACCTGCGGGGCGGCGATGCCGAAGGGGTCGTTCTGCAGCCGCTCGGCGTAGAGCAGCACCTCGCGCCACTCGTCGACGAGGCTGCCCGAGCGCGACCACAGGAAGGCGGTGGCAGCGAGCAGGCCCAGGGCGCTGACGAGGTCGCGGCTCTTGGCGATCTGCCCCTTCTTGCGCGCGTCGCGCAGCTTCTTCTGGCTCGGCGGAAGGGTTTTTTCCTCGCTCGAATCGCCGCTCATCGCAGGAACGGCCCGATCGTCGCGTCGATGCCGCGGACCGTGCCGATCTCGGCGCTCGCGTAGTCGAACAGGTAGCTCGCATAGGCCATCATGAAGAGCACGACGGCGACGTTCTTGACGGTGGGGGCGAGGTCGTTGGCGTTGAGCTGGGGCGCGAAGCGGCCGATCAGCATGACGCAGAGGTCGAGGAGCAGCATCAGGACGATGACCGGCCCGCCGACGAGGAGCGCCGTGCGCAGCACCCGGTCGACGAGGCGGGCGAGATCCATCATCGCGTCGAGGTCGGTGGCCGGCAGGAAGCGCTGGATCGGCCACAGGCCGTAGCTGCCGTAGAGGGTCTCCACCAGGGTGTTGAGGCCGTCCGCCGCCACGAAGATCGTGATCCCGAGGAGACCGAGGAACAGCCCGAGCGCGGAGGATTGCGACTTGGTGGTGGGATCGACCGGCGCGACCTCGTTGGAGATGCCGCGCTGGGTGTCGATCAGCTCGCCGACCGACTGGATCGCCCAGAACGGGATCCCGATCACGAAGCCGATCAGCACGCCGACGAACAGCTCCTTCAGGCCCACGAGGACGAGGCGCACGACCTGGATGTCGGCCTCGGTCGGGGCGATGCTCTGCTGGCTGTAGCCGAGGATCGGGAAGGCGAGCCCGAAGGCGAGGCCGAGCCGGATCAGCGTGCCCATCTCGGCCCGGGTGAAGACCGGCAGGATCAGGAAGATGCCCGCGGGCCGCGCCATGCCGAGGGCCACCGCGCTGATCCAGCGCATCCCTTCCGTGAACAGGGAGGTCAGGCCGGCGAGGGTGTTGGGATCGGGCAGGCTCGCCATGGGGAGGCGTCAGCCCGGGCTCGTGAGGACGGGAAACTCGGAGAAGACCTGCTTGGCGCCCTCGATCAGCGGCGCCGAGAGCAGCGGCACGAACAGGGCCAGCACCGCCACCACGACGAGGAGCTTGACCGTCTGCGGCAGGGTCTGGTCCTGGATCTGAGTCGCGGCCTGGAGGATGCCGACGATCAGCCCGACGACGAGGGCGGCCACCAGCGGCGGCAGGGTCAGCGTCATGAACTGCGCCAGCGCGTTCTTGACGTGCAGCAGGATGCCGGACTGGTCCATCGTGTCCCTCCTTATCCCTCGGCACCGACCCAAGATTCGCGACGGCCGTCATTCCGGGGCGCCGCAGGCGAACCCGGAATCCATGACTGGTCGCACCACATCACGGGTGGATTCCGGGTTCCGCTGCGCGGCCCCGGAATGACGGCAGCGCCCGTCTGTGGATGCGGCCCTGCGTCATCGGCTTCCATTCTACCCTTCTCAACTCGGCAGGGCGTAGCTCAAGACGAGGCCGTGCATCAGCCGCGACCAGCCGTCGATGGCGATGAACAGGAACAGCTTGAAGGGAATCGAGATCACGGTCGGCGAGACCATCGACATCCCCATCGCCATCAGGATCGTCGTCACCACGAGGTCGATGACGATGAAGGGCAGGTAGAGCAGGAAACCGATCTCGAAGGCGCGCTTCAGTTCCGAGATCAGGAACGAGGGCACGAGGATCTGCAGGTCGTCCGGCCCGGCGCTGCCCCGCGCGCCCTCCGGCCAGACCCGCTGGGTCGCGTCGAGGAAGAACTGGCGCTGGTCGGGCGAGGTGAAGCGCTGCAGGTAGTCGCGCACCGGCTCCTGCGCGCGTTTTCCGGCGGTCATCCAGTCGTCGACGGTCTGGTAGGTGAGCTGCGGGTCGGTCGCGCGCTGGAAGACCTGCTCGGCGACCGGCGAGGAGATGTAGACGGTCAGGATCAGCGCCGCGCCGTAGAGAACGATGTTGGGCGGCACCTGCTGCGCGCCCAAGGCGTTCCGCACGAGGAACAGCACGATCGAGATCTTCATGAAGGCCGTCGTCGTCACCACGACGAAGGCCATCAGCCCGAGCCCGAGGGTGACGGCGACGAGGGCGAGGATGCCCGGCTGGACTTCGGCCATCGCGCGCGTCAGTCCCGCCCGAACAGGCGCACCACGCGCACCCCGATGCGCTCGCCGATCTCGACGATCTCGCCCTGGCCGATCCGCGCGCCGTTGGCGATCAGGTCGATCGGGTTCTCGGGATCGAGGCCGAGGTCGAACACGTGACCCTCGCCGATGGCCTTCAGCTCGCCGAGGTCGAGCGTCCGGCGCCCGAGCTCGAAGGTGAGCGCGACGCTCACGGCATCGAGCCCCGGCCCGGCCTGCGCCTCCGCCGCGCCGTCCGCGCCCTTGGCCGCCTGATCCTGCGCCATCTCCGGCTCCCCGCTCGCCGCCGCGGACTCTTCCGCGGCCGGACGAAACGGCGTCTTTAGCGTCGATGTGTGACGGTCCGTGCGCGCCACCGCGACGAGGTTCTGGCCGAGCATCGCGCGGGTCTCGCCGCGCGCCGGGTGCCACAGGTCGGGCAGCACGGCGTCGCCGGGCTCGATGCTCACGAGCTGCCGCAGGGTCAGGCGGGTCTGGCCGGCGACGAAGCGCAAAGCGAGCGGCAGCGCCGAGACCGGCGCCGCCTGCGCGGGCGCCGCCTCGACGAGAGCGAGCAGCGCCTCGTGCCAGGGCGGCCCCGGGGCGACGGGCGGCGGGGGGCCGAGATCGAGCTGGGCCGGGAAGGGCTCGCCCGCGAGATGCCCCTCGACGAGGAGCGTCATGCCCGAGGTCACCGCGCCGGAGGCGGGCGCGAGCGAAAGGATCGTGATCCGCGCCCTCGCGATCCGCTCCGCCGCGTCGAGCAGCGGCGCCAGGGCGAGTTCGAGGAGGAGGGGACCGGCGGGCCCCTCGGGCAGCCCGGCGAGGCCGGGCTGCAGCGCGCGCGCCAGCCGGTCGAGGACGGCGCCGGGCAGGCGCAGGGTCAGCCGCTCCTGCGCGACGGCGAGGCCGATCTCGACCGCGTCCGCCATCGGCGGCGCCGGTTCGAGCCGGACGGCGTCGACGGCGAGCCGCAGGGACAGACCCTCGACGCTCGCCTCGAACGGCGCCCGCGGGCGCGCGAGCCGGTTGACGAGCCCGGCGGCGGCCTCGGGCAGCCGGGTGCGGGGGCGATGGCGCAGCACCGGCGGCGCCTCGATGCGGGGCAGAGAAGACAGGCTCATGCCGTCACCCGTTGAAGTTGTTGGACAGGATCGGGCGCCTCTCCTCCCCCTTGTGGGGAGGAGGTAGGAGGTGGGGGTGGTTCAGGATGAAGCGGAGCGGTGCCACCTGCGCGCCCCCCACCCCTACCCCTCCCCGCAAGGGGGAGGGGATACGCGCTGGAGCCAAAAGATCCGCTGGACGACGCCTCACGCCACAGCTCCCGCGCGGCCGAGCCGCATCAGGATCTCGTCCTCGGCCTCGTGCTCCTCGGCCCGCTCCGCCAGCGTCCTGCGCAGGCCGAGGATCTTGTCCTGGGCGCGCTGCCACTTCCGGGTCTCGCGGGCGCGACGCGCCAGGGCGGAGAGCGTCTCCTCGTGCGCCGCCCGCGCCGCGCTCGCCGCCTCGGCCTCGGTCGCCGCCTCCAGCGTCTCG